>CAZJTN010000012.1:2689-18353 GCA_964548945.1 uncultured Schaalia sp. | reverse complement strand
GAAATGAATGTCGAAACATCAGATTCTGTTGCATATGAGCCGCCGAAGGTTGTTCGATATGAAGGTTCCGACGAGAACCTGAGTCTCTTCGTCAGATGGATTGGGAATCAGTGGGTGGTTGTTGGCGGCGCTGTTGGGGAATCGAATGCATAAATTGTTCCGAGCGTCCTGTTTTGTTGTTTTGCTCACATTTATTATCGTGATGGTTCCTAAAACTGCCATCGCTGAGAATCCGAATCTTGGTGGTTCAGCGAACGATGATCGCGTCTTTGTTTGGGGATCCCGAGGCGGAACGGCAGGAGTATCTCATCCCCTAGTCGTTTGGTCTCCTGAATCCCCGCCCCCGCCTCCCAAGGTGGGGCTCGCCCGGTGCTGGGAAGTGTCGTCAGCTGTCGGCGACGCAATGGTCGCCGAATGCGAGGGCTTCTTCTGGGTGGATTCTCCTGATGGCCCGGTTCTTCTCGAGCACGGGTCGCCCGGACGGCCCGACCCGGGTGTGAACATTCCCGCTCCTACGGCGGAGGAACTCATCGAGTTCGCAACCTCGAGCGTGCGAGCGCAAGGATCCGGGATCGCGGTCCAACCCGCCAGCGGAGGCGTGGTCGGCATCCCCCTGCTCGTCCACGCCGCGGCACCGCGGCAGACGCTCAGCACTCAGCTCTTTGGACGAGCCGTCGAGGTCGAGCTCGAGGCCACGCGCTTCACCTATGACTTCGGCGACGGTACGGCCCCGCTCGTCACGAGGGACCCTGGCGCGCCCTATCCGAGCCGGACCCTCTCGCACGTCTACGCGACGGCTGAGAAAGGGGTGACGATCCGGCTCGAGACCATGTGGTCTGGATCGGTGACGAGCCCCTTCACGGGCGAATGGGCCCGCATTGAGGGGGTCGTGCGCACCGTGGAGTACTCCCAACCCTTCGATGTCCGCGAGGCCGTTGTCGCCCTCGTCGATGCGAACGAGTGAATCCTCACTTCGGGAATTGACCCGCTCACTCGCCCATTCACCTCTGCTCAAGCATCGTTTTCCGACTAAAACGCCTGATATATGCGGTGTTCTTGCCGGGAAACGGTGTCTTTATTGGCTGATGTACCGTTTTCCGACTAACGCGCGGGAGATTTGTGGTGTTCTTGTCGCGAAACGGTGCGTTCGGCGGCTGGGACATCGTTTTCCGACTAAGACGCCTGATATATGCGGTGTTTTTGCCGGGAAACGGTGTCTTTGTTGGCTGATGTACCGTTTTCCGACTAAGGCGCGGGAGATTTGCGGTGTTTTTGTCGGAAAACGGTGTGTTGGCCGTTGGGAGGGGAAAAGCGGGGGAGGGGCGGTCGAAACCGTCCCTCCCCTCATCTTTGCGAGCCCGCTGTCAGCGCGGACCCGCACCCGTCACGAGCGACACCTTTCAGGCGTCGACCGCCTGCGCGGCGACCTGGCGGCGTGCGACATCGATCCGCTCGCGAAGGATGCGGACGAGAGCGGCCGAAACCTGCGGGTGCGAGGCGATCCATGCTTCGCCCCGCTCAACGAGGTCGACGCCCTCGGCGTAACCGGCGATGAGCGAGGGGAACATGAGGGTGACGATGTCCTCCGCGGTGTGGAAGGTGTTCTCCGCCCACACGCGTTCGAGCATGTCGAAATACTCGGCGACGAAGGGCTCGTACATGTCCGGAGCCGTCCGGGCCTGCGCCCAGAAGCCCGAGACCATCGCCCATCGCGTGTCATTGGGGATCGACTGGTCCGTCATCACCGCGTCGAAGACCGCGCGCTTCACAGCCTCCTCGGCCACGCCCGCGCGGGCGGCCGCAGCGTTCTGGTGGCCCGTCATCGTCCCGTCCTCCGCCTCGAGAGCGGCGATCTCCGCCTCGCCCGCGACGCCGCCTCGGACCATCGCCGTGAGGAGGGCCCAGCGGCAATCGAGATCGAGGTCGAGGCCCTCAAGGGTCTCCTCGCCCGCGTAGAGCCGACGGATCGCCTCGAACTCGTCCGCCGTTGAGGCGCCGCGCGCGGCCGCGCGGACGAGCATCGTCTGGGAATCCGAAGCGGCGGCCGCGGTGCGTGCGAGGAGGAGGAGCGTGCGGCCGACCTTCGCGAGCGCCTCCGGGCGCTCGGCGGGGGAGACGAAAGTGCGGACGGCCTCCTCGATGTGGCGGATCGTGAGCTCGAGGAGCTGCATGTTCGTTTCGCCCGGAACGGCGGCGAGGGCGAGATCGAGGTAGTCGCGGGCGGCCATCTCACCGTCACGGGTCATGTCCCACGCGGAGGCCATGACGACTCCGCGTGTGAGGGAATCCGTGATCGACGCGATGTTGCGGGTCGCGAAGACGAGGGACTCCTCGTCCATGCGGATCTTCGCGTACGCGAGGTCGCCGTCATTGACGAGGACGAGGTCGGAGCGCCTCCGGCCGGCCGCCTCGGGCACGACGGTCCTCTCCCCGTCGACGTCGAGCTCTTCACGGAAGTCGAGGGCGAGGGCGCCGGACTCGTCGAGGGAGTAGCCGGCCACCGCCATGCGATGCGGACGCAGGGAGGCGCCCTCGGAGAAGGGCTCTTGAAGGATCGCGAGCTCGCGGACCACTCCGGCCTCGTCGACCTCGATCGAGGGGCGCAGGAGGGTGACGCCCGCCTCTTCGAGCCACACCGTCGACCAGGCGGAGAGGTCGCGGCCCGAGGCCTTCTCGAGTTCGCCGAGAAGATCGGCGAGGGTCGCGTTCGCGTAGGAGTGCGCGGTGAGGTACTCGTGCAGGCCCGCGAAGAAGGCGTCGCGCCCGACGTAGGAGACGAGCTGGCGGAGGACGGAGGCGCCCTTCGCGTAGGTGATGCCGTCGAAGTTCACCTCGACGTCGGCGAGGTCGCGGATCTCGGCGGTGATCGGGTGGGTCGTCGGGAGCTGGTCCTGGCGCAGGCCCCAGTCCTTGCGGAGCATGAACCCCGTCCACGCGTCGACGTACTCGGTCCCTTCTGCAAGAGCGAGGTGGCTCATGAACTCGGCGAAGGACTCGTTGAGCCAGAGATCGTTCCACCACTTCATCGTCACGAGGTCGCCGAACCACATGTGGGCGAGTTCGTGGAGGATCGTGTTCGCCCGGGTCTCGAGCTGGGCCTCGGTCGGGCGCGTGCGGAAGACGTAGGCGTCCCGGAAGGTCACGCAGCCCGCATTCTCCATGGCGCCCGCGTTGTACTCGGGGACGAAGAGCTGGTCGTACTTCGTGAAGGGATAGGCGATGCCGTACTGCTTCTCGAAGAAGGCGAAGCCCTTGCGGGTGACGTCGATGATCCGGTCCGCGTCGAGGTGCTCGAGAAGGGATGCGCGGCAGTAGACGCCGAGGTCGATGGTGCGGCCGTCGGAGGAGACGAGCGAGTCCTTCACGCCCTCGTAAGGGCCGGCGACGATCGCGGTGATGTACGTCGACATGCGCTCGGTCTCGGCGAAGCGGTAGATCCAGCGCTCGCCCTCGACCTCGGGCTCGGGGGTCGGCGCGTTCGAGAAGACGAGCCAGCCGGCGGGGGCGGTCACGGTGAAGGTGAAGGTCGACTTGAGATCGGGCTGCTCGAAGGTCGTGTAGACGCGGCGAGCGTCGGGGACCTCGAACTGGGAGTAGCAGTAGTCCTTCCCGTCGGCCGGGTCGGTGAAGCGGTGGAGGCCCTCGCCGGTGTGCATGTAGAGGCAGTCCGCGTCGACGTCGAGGACGTTGTGCTCGGCGAGGCCCGTGAGGGCGATGCGGTTGTCGACGTGGACGCCCGCGCCGAGCTCGTCACCGTTGAGGCGGATGGAGCGGACGTTGTTCGACACGAGATCGGCGAAGGTCGACGCGCCGGGGGTCGCCTCGAACTCGATGCGGGTCCGCGAGCCGAACACCTCCGATCCGGTCGTGAGGTCGAGCTCGATCTCGTAGCGGAGGACGGAGTGGATGGCGGCTGCGCGCTCGGCGGCTTCGTCGCGGGTGAGGTTGAGGCCCGGCATGGGTCCCCTTTCGCTGTGTCGTGGACTGAGGGTTCTCGAGGTTTCCCCGTATTTTCCCACCGACCGGGCCGTTTCGCCGAAACGGGCACCGGCCGACAGGGGTCACCAGATGCGGATGCGCTCGGCGGCCGGCAGGAACATCGCATCCCCGGGGGCCGTCGCGTAGGTCTCGTGGAAGGCGTCGATGTTGCGCAGAACCTGATTGCAGCGGAACTCCGCTGGGGAATGCGGGTCGACGGCGAGCATCTGGCGGGCGAATTCGGGGCGCGAGGCCGTTCGCCACGCTCGGGCCCAGGCGATGAAGAAGCGTTCGGGGCCCGTGAGGCCGTCGATGAGGGGCGCCGATCGGGGGGTGAGGCCAGCATCGGCGAGGACCTGCCCCCACGCCTTCCACGCGATCGTCAGTCCGGCGAGGTCGCCGATGTTCTCCCCGACGGTGAGCGCGCCGTTGACGTTCGGCGCGTCCTCGCCCTCGAGGTCCTTGGGAGTGAGGGCATCGTACTGGGCGATGAGGGCGGAGGCGATGTCGTCGAATCGCTTCCGATCCCCGTCCTCCCACCAGTTCTCGAGGTTGCCCTCCGCGTCGAAGCGCGAGCCCTGGTCGTCGAAGCCGTGGCCGATCTCGTGGCCGATGACGGCGCCGATCGCGCCGAAGTTCACGGCGTCGTCGGCCTGCGGGTCGAAGAAGGGCGGCTGGAGGATCGCCGCGGGGAAGACGATCTCATTGAGGGCCGGGTTGTAGTAGGCGTTGACGGTCTGGGGCGTCATGAGCCACTCGTCACGGTCGACGGGCTCGCCGAGCTTGGAGAACTCCCGACGGGCTTCGAAGGCGGAGATCGCGCCGACGACGTCGACGAGTGTCGCGCCCTCTTCGAGGTCGAGGCCCGACATGTCGCGCCACTTCGGCGGATATCCGATCTTCGGACGGAAGGTCGCGAGCTTGGCGAGGGCCTTCTCCTTCGTCGCCTCTCCCATCCACGTCGAGTCGGTGATCGCGCGCCCGTAGGCGCTGAGGAGCGCGGCGACGAGGTCGTCCATGCGCTGCTTCGATTCGGGCGGGAAATGACGGGCGACCCACACGCGGCCGAGGGACTCGCCCGCGAGGGATTCGATGAGGCCGAGCGCGCGCTTCCAGCGCGGGCGCAGTTCCTTCGTCCCCGACAGGGTCTTGCCGTAGAAGTCGAAGTTCTCCTCGACGAGGGCGGCCGGCCCGAGTGAGGCGCGCGCATCGACGTAGGAGGCGGTGAGGAAGAGGATGAGGTCCTCGAGGGGCGCGGCCTGCCAGGCTGCCGCCCCTGCGGTGAGGAACTCGGGTTGGTCGACGTTGACGATCGTCGAGTCGGCGAGGTCGAGGCCGATGCCCTCCGCCCAGGCGCTCCAGTCGAAGCCGGGCGCCGAGGCCCTGAGCTCGGCCCAGGTCATTTGATTGTCCGACAGGAGGGGGTTGCGGTTGGAGACGGAGTCGCGGTGGTGGGCGGCGAAGCCGGTCTCCAGTCCCATGAGGGTCGATGCGCGCTCGGAGGGCAGGCCCACGAGGCCGAGGAGTCTGCCGAGGTGGGCGAGGTAGGCCTCGCGGATCGGCGCGTAGGAGTCCTCCCGGTAGTAGGACTCGTCGGGGAGGCCGATTCCGGACTGGACGAAGTCGAGGATCCGCACCGAGGAGTCGTGCGGGTGGGTGCCGACGTAGACGCCGAAGAAGGATCCGACGCCTTCGAGCATGAGGCTGCCGCTCATGCGGGCGAGGGCCCGCTTGTCGGGGGCGGCGCCGATCCGCTCGAGGGTGGGGCGCAGCGGTGCGAAGCCCGCGGCCTCGATGCCCTCCTCATCCATGAAGAGCGTCCACAGGGTGGAGATGAGGTGAGCGTCCTCGTCGTCGAGGCGGCCCGCTGCGGCGTCCTCGGCGATTGCGCGGCCGCGCTCCTCGGAGAGGTCGCGCAGGGCGTGGAAGGCGCCGTCGATCGGTCGGTCGGCGGGGATGTCGTGGGTGCGGATCCACTGGCCGTTGATGTGCCGGTAGAAGTCGTCCTGAGGGCGCACGCCCTCGTCGAGGGTCGCAGGGTCGAGCACGCGGGCGCGGAGTGTCTCAGTCATGCGCCCCACTGTATGGCCCGCCCGCTCCGGGCGCGTCTTCGCGGGGGCGTTGGCGCGGTGTTTCGCCGCGGGCGGACGCTCCCTCCCGGCCTCGTCGCCGGATACGGAGGGGAGCGCGCCGGGCGGGGAGGGGGAGCGGTGCGCATGGGAGAGTGAGATTCCGAACGGAAGTGCACATATGTGCAGAGCGCGTGAACAATGCGCTCAGGGCTCCCTCCGCACGGCACTATTGGAGAGGCGAAGGGGCCGGTACGACCGTGCCCGACAGCATGGAATGCGAAGGGAACAAGGGTGAAGACGATCAACACGGACGTTGTCGTCATCGGCGGCGGCTCGACCGGCGCCGGCGTCGTCCGCGACGTCGCGATGCGCGGTTTCAGAACCGTGCTCGTCGAGAGGTACGACATCGCTCAGGGCACATCGGGCCGCTTCCACGGCCTCCTCCACTCCGGCGGGCGCTACATCGCCTCCGATCCGGAATCCGCGACCGAATGCGCCGAGGAGAACGCGATCGTTCGGCGCATCAACGCGAACGCCGTTGAAGACACCGGCGGTCTCTTCGTCGTCACCTCGCACGACGACGAGGAATACGCCGACAAGTTCCTCGAGCGCGCCGCCGCCGCGAAAGTCCCCGCCCAGGAGATCTCCGTCGCAGAGGCCCTCAAGCGCGAACCCCGCCTCGACCCCCACCTCAAGAGGGCCTTCGAAGTCCTCGACGGCTCCGTCGACGGCTGGCAAATGGTGTGGGGCGCGATCCGCTCCGCCCAGGCCTACGGGGCCGACGTCCTCACCTACAACGCCGTGACGAAGATCGAGCGCGACGGCGATCGCGTCAGCGCCGTGATCGTCCACGACGTCCGCACCGGTGAGGACACCCGCATCGAATGCCAATTCGTCCTCAACTGCGGCGGCCCTTGGGCCGGCCAGATCGCCGCCCTCGCCGATTGCCACGGCGTCGACGTCGTGCCCGGCGCCGGCATCATGGTCGCGATGAACTTCCGCCTCACCCAGACGGTCCTCAACCGCTGCGTGTGGCCCGCCGACGGCGACATCATCGTCCCCGACCACCCGGTCTGCATCATCGGCACCACCGACCTCAAGGCCGACGACCCCGACAAGCTCGCCATCCCCGCCGACCAGGTCCAGCAGATGCTCGACGCGGGCGAGGCGATGGTCCCCGGATTCCGCAAGGCCCGCCCGCTCCACGCCTGGGCCGGCGCCCGGCCGCTCGTCAAGGACTCGCGGGTCGCCGCCACCGACACCCGCCACATGGCGCGCGGCATGAGCGTCATCGACCACCGCAGCCGTGACGGCGTCTACGGACTTCTCACGATCGCCGGCGGCAAGCTCACGACCTACCGCCTCATGGCCGAGCGCATCGTCGACATCATGTGCGAGGAAATGGGCGAAAAGCGCGCCTGCAGAACCGCAGAGGAGGCCGTCCCCGCCGCCAAGGACGAACGCCTCTATACGATCGGCCACCGCCTCGAATCCGTCGAGCACCACAACGCGGCACCGAGCCACGACCAGGTGATCTGCGAATGCGAGCTCGTCACCCGGAAGATGCTCGAAGACACGATGGACCTCCTCCCGAACGGACAGCTCGACGACGTCCGTCGCCAGGTCCGACTCGGCATGGGGCCCTGCCAGGGAGGCTTCTGCTCGCAGCGCGCGACGGGCATCGCGCACGAACGCGGGGACATCGACTCGCTCAAGGCGAACGAGCTCTTCCAGACCTTCCTCAAGAACCGCTGGATCGGCCTGTGGCCGATCGTCTACGGCAAGCAGCTGCGCCAGACCGCGCTCGACAACTGGATCCACGAGGGCACGCTCGACGTCGAGCACCTCCCCGTGGCCGAGACCGTGAAGGAGGACGTCCGATGAGAGACGCGGTCGTCATCGGCGCCGGCATCGCCGGCCTCGCCGCAGCGCTCCGACTCGCCCGGGGCGGAGCGCAGGTGACCCTCGTGACGAAGGGCATCGGCGGCCTCCAGCTCTCCCAGGGCACGATCGACATCCTCGGCTACTCCGACGCGCGGGTCGAGCGCCCGCTCGAGGCGATCCCCGAGCACGTCGCAACCCGTCCGAGCCACCCTTACACGCGCTTCACGCCCGAGTTCATCGGCGAAGCCGCCTCCTGGCTCGCCGAGGTCGTCGGC
The DNA here is from genome assembly GCA_964548945.1 of uncultured Schaalia sp. Taxonomy (GTDB): domain Bacteria; phylum Actinomycetota; class Actinomycetes; order Actinomycetales; family Actinomycetaceae; genus Pauljensenia. The sequence goes on along the minus strand of CAZJTN010000012.1, from coordinate 10,144 downwards.
CCGGACCTCCTCCTCGGCGACCCGGCGAGCAATGTCCTCCTCCCGACCGCGATCGGCGCCCTGCGCCCGACCGCCCTCTACCAGCCCTCGATGGCAGCGGGCATCCCCGCCGCGGGCCGCTCCTATGTCATCGTCGGCCTGCGCCGCCTCAAGGACTTCTACCCGACGCTCGTCGCCGAGAACCTCTCTCGCCAGGAGGGGCCCGACGGTGCGCCGATCGAGGCGCGCTCCCTCATCGTCGACGTCGAGATCCGCGAGGGCGAGATCGACACGACCGGCACGAACCACGCCCGCGCCCTCGATGACCCCGCCGTGCGCGCCAAGCTCGTCGCCGCGATCGCCCCGCACCTGCGCGAAGGCGAAGTCGTCGGCCTTCCCGCAGTGCTCGGCCTTCACGAGGTCAACGCCTGGAAGGACATCGCGCAGCGCCTCGGGCACGAGGTCTTCGAGATCCCGCTCCAGCCGCCCTCGGTCCCCGGCATGCGGCTCAACCAGGCGCTCACCGCCCTCGTCAAGGACGAGGCGCGCTTCATCCTCGGCTCGGCCGTCACCGGTGTCGAGGTCGAGGACGGGCGCGTCACCGCCGTGTCGATTGCGACGGCCGGGCGGCCCACGCGGATCGAGACGAAGCACGTCGTCCTCGCAGGCGGCGGCTTCGAATCGGGGGCCCTCGACATGGACTCCTACGGGAAGCTCTCCGACACGATCCTCGGGCTGCCCGTCCTCGGAGCGGAGGGCCAGCTCCTCCACGGCGACTTCTGGGGCTCTGACCAGCCCGTCTTCCTCGCCGGCCTCGACGTCGACGAGGAGATGCGCCCCCTTCGCGCCGATCGGACGCCCGTCTAGTCCACCGGCTCCGCCGCCGGCGGCAACCTCGCCGGTGCGACGGGGTGGCGCGAGACGTCGGGCGAGGGCATCGCCCTCGCCTCCGCCGTGCGCGCCGCAGATCAGATCCTCGGGAGCCTCGCATGACCATCGAAGAAATGAACGTCCTCTCCCTCTCCGATGAGGACTTCGGAATCCGCTCCACACTCGACTCCTGCGTGAAGTGCACGATCTGCGAAACCCAGTGCCCCGTCATGCGAGTCACCGACCTCTTCGCGGGTCCGAAGTACTCCGGACCCCAGGCCGAGCGCTACCGCAAGCCCGGGCAGATCGTCGACTCGTCGATCGACTACTGCTCCTCCTGCGGCACCTGCACCCTCGTGTGCCCGCAGGGCGTGAAGGTCACCGAGATGATCCACCACGCGCGCACGGAGATGAAGAAGGAGAAGGGCATCCCCGTCCGCGACCACCTCATTGGCCGCACCGGCTTCATCGGGACCGTCATGACCCCCGTCGCCCCGATCGCGAATTGGGCGCTCGACGTCAAGCCGATCCGCGTCGCAATGGAGAAGGTCATCGGCGTCCACCGCTCGGCCCCGATGCCGCGCGCAGCCGGACGGACCTTCGAAAGCTGGTTCAAGAAGCACACCCCCCTGCCCCAGTCGGGCACGAAGGGCCAGGTGATCTTCTTCCACGGGTGCGCCGGCCAGTACTTCGAGGTCGAGACCTCGATCCATTCCGTGCAGGTCCTCGAGCACCTCGGCTACGAGGTCCTCGTGCCCCCGCACGGCTGCTGCGGCCTCGCGCTCCAGTCGAACGGCCTCTACGACCAGTCGAGGAAGTACGTCTCCAAGCTCACCGAGGACCTTCGCAAGGCGAATCGGAACGCCCCGATCATCTCCGCCTCCGGATCCTGTGCGGGAATGCTCCGGCACGAGGCGAAGGAAGTGCTCGGCATGGAGACCCCCGAGCTCGAGGACGTCGGCGGGCGCATGTGGGACATCTGCGAGTTCCTCATGCACCTCCACGACGAGGGCGAACTCGACCTCAACTTCCAGCGCATCGATGTGACGATCCCGTATCACGCGCCGTGCCAGCTCAAGTCCCAGGGCCTGGGCCTGCCGGCCGTCGAGCTCATGGAGCTCATCCCGGGCGTGACCGTGAAGGAATCGAACCAGCCGTGCTGCGGCATCGCGGGAACCTACGGCATGAAGAAGGAGAAGTACGACATCGCCCAGGCCGTCGGACAGCCCGTCTTCGATTTCATCAAGCAGGTGAACGTCGAACTCGCCGCCTGCGATACGGAGACCTGCCGCTGGCAGCTGCGCACCGCGACCGGCGCGAACGTCGTCCATCCGATCTGGCTCGTCCACAAGGCCTACGGGCTGAGCTGAGCCGCCCGTCCCCGCGGACCGCAATCGGGTAGTCGGTGCGCGGGGGAAGGGCATCATCGCCCAGATGGACGCGCACGGGGCGCCGAGGGGATCCCTCGGCGCCCCGTGCGCCGTTCCCGGTGATCAGGAGTCGGCGAGCGCCTCGACGATCGCCGCCTCGACCTCAGCCATCGGGACGGTCGGCTCGAATCGGGCGAGGACGCGGGAATCCCGTCCGACGAGGAACTTCGTGAAGTTCCATTTGATGTCCGGCTTCGCCGCATAATCGCGATCCTGGGCGAGGAGCATCGCCCTCATCGCGAGCGCCTTCGGGCTCCTCCCCAAGCCCGCGAAGCCCTTCTCCGCCTTCAGCCAGGCGAAAAGCGGCTCCTCGCCCGGACCGTTGACCTCGACCTTCGAGAACTGGGGGAAGGTCGTCCCGTAGGTGAGCGTGCAGAAGGAGCGGATCTCCTCGTCCGTTCCCGGCGCCTGATCGCGGAACTGATTGCACGGGAAGTCGAGGATCTCGAAGCCCTCGTCCTGATGGGCGGCGTAGATCCGCTCGAGGTCCTCGTATTGCGGGGTGAAGCCGCAGCCGGTCGCCGTATTGACGATGAGGAGGACCTTCCCGGCGTAGACGGCGAGTTCGGCGGAGCTCCCGTCCTGCGCGCGAACGATGAAGTCGGAGATCGAGGTCATGATCCCAGGCTAGGGGCGCTCGCCGAGGGGTGCGCGGCGAAACCCGGGTACCGATTCGGCCGCGATAGCCCCGAAGGGCTTCCCGCAGCGAGCCTGAGCCGGAACACTGGGGGGACTCGGTCCGACAAAGGAGGAGTCATGACTGCCCGCCGCCACGCCCCCGTCCCTCGAATTCTCGCCGCCCTCGCCCTCGGCGCCCTCCTCCTGTCCGGCTGCGGTACTGGCGGCATCGAGTCGACAGCGGACTCGTCAACGGGGAGCCTTGAGCCGGGGATTGCTGAGACCTCACCGGAACTCGGCACGGGAAGCGCGAGCGAGGCCGAGGATTCCACCGGATCGGCGGGCACGTGGGAGCCCGCGATCATCGTGAGCGCCAGCCTCTCCCTCGACGTCGCGGACCCCGAAACGGTACTCGCCACGGCCTCGCGGATCGTCACCGACGCCGGCGGCTCCGTCGCGAGTTCGACCCTGTGGATGTCGGGGAGCACGCCGAGCGCCTGGGCGTCCCTCAAGATCCCCGCAGACTCCTTCGACACGGTGCGCGACGAGATCGCCGAGCTCGGAAGCGTCACCGAGGAGTCAACCGATTCCCTCGACGTCGGAGCCGAAGTCGCCGATATCGACGCGAGGATCGACGCCCTCGAGGCCTCGATCGGCCGACTCAACGAGCTCATCGACACGGCCGAGACGACCGCCGACCTCATCGAAGCCGAGCGGGAACTCACCGAGCGCCAGGCCGATCTCGACGGACTCCGAGCCCAGCGCAGCTGGTACGCCGACCGCATCGACTACTCGACCCTCGAGCTTCACCTGCGCTCGACGACCATCGTTCCGACCGCGTCGACACCCGCCTGGGAGCGCTCGTGGCGGACCTTCATCGACGGGCTCGATCTCATCGGCTACGCGCTCATCATGCTCGCACCGTGGCTCCTCCTCCTCGGCGCGATCCTCGGCCTTCTCCTCGCGATCCGCAGATCCTTGGCGAAACGTCGGGCGGCTCGGCGGGCCGAGGCCTCCGGGAATACCCTGGAGGAAGGCGACGCGCCCGAGAAGACGGACGCGACCCCCGAGGATGAGGAGAGAGCGCATGACTGAGAACACCCGCCGGGCCGTCGTCACCGGAGCCTCCACCGGGATCGGGGAGGCGACGGTTCGGGCGCTGCGCGCGATCGGCTGGGAGGTGATCGCCGTCGCCCGCCGCGAGGAACGCCTCGCCGCGCTCTCCGCGGACACGGGCTGCACCTACGTCGCGGCGGACCTCAGCGACGAGTCCGCAGTCGCGGCGATGGCCGAGAGGATCCTCGAGGACGGGCCCGTCGACGCGGTCGTCAACAACGCGGGCGGGGCCATCGGCGTCGACCGGATCGCCGATGCGGATCCGGGCCGGTGGACCGCGATGTTCGAGCGGAACGTCATGACGGCCCTCCTCGTCTCCCGCGCATTCCTCCCCGGTTTGCGCGAACGCGGCGGCGACCTCGTCTTCCTCACCTCGACCGCCGCTCACGGCACTTACCCGGGGGGCGGCGGCTACGTCGCCGCGAAGCACGCCGAACGGATCATCGCGAACACTCTGCGCCAAGAGCTCGTCGGCGAGCCCGTCCGGATCATCGAGATCGCCCCCGGCATGGTGAAGACCCCGGAGTTCTCCCTCAACCGCCTCGGCTCGGCCGAGGCCGCCGAGAAGGTGTACGAGGGCGTCGCCGAGCCGCTCGTCGCCGAGGACATCGCCGACGCGATCGTCTGGACGCTCACGCGCCCCGCCCACGTCAACATCGACTCGATGATCGTCCGTCCGGTCGCCCAAGCGACGAATACCCTCGTCGCGCGCAGGAGCTGACGCCGATGCCGCTCGCGACTCTCCTCTGGCTCGCCGTGCTCGGGCTCGGCGCCCTCGTCGGGATCGACCGGCTCGGCGCCTGGGCCGAGTCGAAGGGGTGGATCTATTGGAGGAAGCGGTCCGCCCGATCCGCCTCGGCGGCCTTCAGCGCGATCGGGGAGATCGCCCAGTACGGCGACGCGCCTCACGCCGTCGAAGCTGAGGCCCAATCCTCGATCGGCGTCGACGTCGAATCCGGGGCGCCGCCGCGAGACCGCCATGACGGCCCGCAGGCCGACGCCCCGATCAGTCGAGGCCCGGACGGCGCCGCTGGATCTTGAGCTCCGAGCGGATCCGCTTCGACGCGAGGCGCCGCCGCTTCGACGCCCGCGTCGGCGTCGTCGCCCGTCTCGGGATCTCGGGGGCGAGGGCGGAGCGAAGGATCGCGGCGAGACGTTCACGCGCCGCCTTCCGATTCGCGTATTGGGATCGGTGCTCCGATGCGGTGACGACGAGGAAGGTGCCCTTCAGCCGGCCGGCGAGGCCCGTGAGCGCGCGCTCGCGCTGGCGATCGTCGAGGGCGGAGCTCGCCGCCACGTCGAAGGCGAGCTGCACGCGCGAATCCGCGGTGTTCACCCCCTGACCGCCGGGCCCCGAGGAGTGCGAGAAGCGCTCGACGAGTTCGGCGGCGGGGATGACGAGGCCTTGCGGGAGGCCCGGTCCCGGCTCGATCCTCAACTCGTCCATAGGAGCAGTGTGCGCCGGGACGGGCTCGACCTCAATGGAGGCCGTCGCGTCCCGCCCCGGCGCCCCGGCCTCGTCGATCAGAGGCGATCGGCGACCTGCTCCATGTCCTTGTCGCCGCGCCCCGAGAGGTTGACGAGGAGGAGCGGTTCCTCTTCGGCGGGCACGCCCTTCGCTGCGTTCTCACGCGCGATCTTCAGGGCCTGTGCGAGGGCGTGGGAGGACTCCATCGCGGGGATGATCCCCTCGCTGCGCGTAAGGAGCGCGAAGGCCTCGAGGGCCTCCTCGTCCGTGATGCCGAGGTAGCGCACTCGGCCCGTTTCGGCGAGCATCGCGTGCTCGGGCCCGACCGAGGGGTAGTCGAGGCCCGCGGAGATCGAGTGGGAGGGGAGGACCTCGCCCTCGTCGGAGAGCATGACGAAGGAGCGCATCCCGTGGAGTGCGCCGATGCGGCCCGCGCAGATCGGCGCGCCGTGCTCATCGGTGTCGAGGCCCTTGCCCGCCGGTTCGACGCCGATGAGCGCGACCTCGGGATCGTCGAGATAGTGGGAGAAGGCGCCGATCGCGTTCGATCCGCCGCCGACGGCTGCGATGACCGCGTCGGGCAGGCGCCCGTAGCGCTCGAGCATCTGCGCGCGCGACTCGGCGGAGATCACCGACTGGAATTCGCGGACGATCGTCGGGAAGGGGTGGGGTCCGGTCGCCGAGCCGAGGAGGTAGAAGGTGTCCTCAAGGCGCGTGCACCATTCCTCGAGGGCCTCGTCGATCGCGTCCTTGAGCCCGGCTGAGCCGCGGGTGACGGGGACGACGTTCGCGCCCATGAGTTCCATGCGCTCGACGTTCGGCTTCTGGCGGGCGACGTCGTGGGCGCCCATGTAGATCGTGCATTCCATCCCCATGAGTGCGGCGACCATCGCGGTTGCGGTGCCGTGCTGGCCGGCGCCGGTTTCGGCGATGAGGCGGGTCTTGCCCATGCGCGCGGCGAGGAGCGCCTGCCCGAGGACGTTGTTGCCCTTGTGGGCGCCGCCGTGAGCGAGGTCCTCGCGCTTGAGGACGATGCGCGCCCCGCCCTCGACGGGGAGGTTGCGGCACTCGAAGATCGGGGTTTCGCGGCCGAGATAGGTGCGCCGCAGCTCGCCGAGCTCGGCGTGGAAGGCGGGGTCGGCCATCGCATCGACGTAGGCGGCCTCGAGCTCGTCGAGGGCGGGGAAGAGCATCTCGGGCACTTCCTGGCCCCCGAAGCGCCCGAAGTAGGCGGGAAGAAGCGTGTCGCGGACGGGTGCCTCGGGCAGGCCGTCGATCTGGCCGGTGGGACGGCGGTTCGCGGTCGGGGCGGCGCCTGCGGGTTCGGCGGAGCCGGAAGGGATGTCGGTCGTCATCGGGGAGTCCTCCTGATCGGGGATCGAGGCGGGCCCGGATACGCGAACAGCCCGCCATCATCGGCGAGCTGATTTCGGGGTACGACGTTACAGGGGCTCGCCTAGAAGGAGAGCCACCACCACGAGCGGGCGCGGAACGACGTCATGGCCGCACTGTATCGGAGGGGGAGTGACGCGCGCCGCGCGGGTCCGAATCGTGGGCGGGCGCTGTGCCGGTCCGCCTCAGATCCAGCCTTTCCCACGCGCAGCCTCGACTGCGGCGTGACGGTTCGGTGCGCCGAGCTTGCTCATCGCGCTCGACAGGTAGTTGCGGACCGTGCCGGGGGAGAGGCACGCGCGCTCGGCGATCTCCTCGACGGGCGCTCCCTCAGCGGCGAGCTCGAGGACGTCGGCCTCGCGGGGCGTGAGGGGCGAGTCGCCGGCGGCGATCGCCTCGGCGGACAGTTCCGGGTCGACGTAGCGCTGGCCCTCGGCGATCTTCCGGACGATCCGGGCGAGCTCCTTCGCCGAGGTCGTCTTCGGAACGAAGCCGCGCGCGCCCGCCTCGAGGGCGCGCTTGAGGGAGCCGGGTCGCGCGTGGCTCGTGAGGCTGAGGCAGCGGGTGTCGGGGCTGGAGGAG
>CAZJTN010000012.1:0-2679 GCA_964548945.1 uncultured Schaalia sp. | reverse complement strand
ACCCTATCCTACACTCTTTCCCTACACGACGCTCTTCCGATCTTCGATCCCGTCGGCACCCGGCATGTGGAGGTCGATGAGCGCGACCTCGGGGCGCGCGGATTCGATGAGGACGATCGCCTCGGAGCCCGATGCGGCGACGCCGACGACCTCGAGGTCGGGCTGGAGCCCGAGGAGCGCCTCGAGGGCCTCGCGCAGAAGCGTCTCGTCGTCGGCGATGACGATGCGGATCACCACGGGCTCCTCTCCTCGTCCGCTCCCCGTCGAGGCGCGGGGATCTGCTCCGATAATGGTGCGGATTCTCGCGGGGTCCCCGGGGCCGTGTCCAAGCGCTTCACTGCCGAATGCACGGGTGCCGTTGCGACGAGTCGGAAGGTGCCTGCCTCTGCGCTCCAGTCGAGGGTCCCGCCCTCGTCCTCGAGTCGGGCGCGCAGGGAGACGAGCCCCGAGCCGTCGGAGTCCGCATGCGCGTCGGGAGCTCCGTCGTTCCTGATCTCCGCACGGGCGAGTCCATCGGCGACCTCGAAGCGGAGGAGCGCGGATGTCGCGCGCGAGTGGCGCACGACGTTCGTCGCCGCCTCGCGAACGACGAGGGCGAGGAGGGGCGCGGCCGGATCGGGGACCGACGAGGGGTCGCCGAGGACTCGGACGTCGACTGCGGCCGAGGTGAGGAGAGAGGCAGCACCGGCGACCTCGGCTCCGAGGTCGGGAGTGCGGTATCCGGCGAGCGTCGCGCGCACTTCCTTGAGGGCCGAATCGGCGAGGGCTTGAACGGAGCGGGATTCGACGGCGGCGCGCGGTGCCCCCTCGGCCTCGGCGAGCTCGGCGGCGAGGTCCGACTTCAGCGCGACGGCCGTGAGCGTGCGGCCGAAGAGGTCGTGGAGATCGCGGGCGATGCGGAGGCGCTCTTCGGCGACGGCGAGGTCGGCGCGCATGAGGTCGAGGCGCTCCTGGGAGCCGACCGACACAAGGATGGAGATCGTCCAGCGAATCGAGGAGATGAGGGCGACGAGGGTGAGCGCTGTGGGGAGGGCCGCCGCGGTGAGGAGCGCGGCCGTTGACGAGCCCTCGATCGGATGGAGGACGCGCGAGAGCCCTGTGCCTGCGAGGACGATGGCAGTGCCTGCGGCTGCGGCCGCGATGGCCCTGCGGCCTGGGAGGAGGGCCGAGGCTGCGGAGCCGAGACCGAGCGTCGGGAGGAGCAACGCGAGCGTCACTGGGGACATCTCGGCCTCGGAGGGAAGGAACCCCGCGATCGTGAGCGCGAGGCAGACGGCATAGAGGGCGAAAACACCGGGAAGTGAGCTCACCCGCGGTTCGCGTCCATCGACGGCGGCGTCGACAAGACTGCGCATGACGAAGGCGCAGACGAGTGAGAAGAGCGCCTGGGCTCCGAGCGCCGCGAGCGTCCAGCCGGTGATCACCCGCTGGTCGGCGACGAATCCGGCAAGGGTGAGCGGCCAGATCGCGCAGAGCGCGTAATAGGACCACAGCGAATAGTTGCGCAGGCTCCGCGTGCCCGAGCCGATCCGCGTCGGTGCGCTTGGGTTCGCACGCTCGGTCCTCATACTCCCCATCATGGCAGCTCCCGCCCCGTCCTCGTCAGCGTCGCCGCTCGAAGCGCATCGTCTTCCTCGCGAGGAGGACGGCCGCGAGCGTCCAGGCGACGAGAACTGCGAGAGGGCGCGTGCCCGCGACCCACGTGGAGACGAACCCGAGTCCTTGGGCGCTCCCCGCCGAGTTCGCACCCGTGAGACCGAGGACGATGAGCTCGTTCACCGCGTGAAGCGGCGTCGATTCGAGGGCGAGGCGCGCCGGGCCCGGGAGGAACGCGAAGCTGAAGATCGTCCCGGAGGTGAAGAGCAGGCCGAGGAAGACCGGCGCGGTCGTGAACTGTGCAGCTCCGACCGAGCTCGTCCACGTGCTCGTCCACGCTGCGAGCGCCGCGAGGAAAAGGGTTCCGAATCCGATCGCGAGGAGCGGGAGGAACGGATTGACGAGGGGAAGCTCGAAGAGGACGAGGTGGGCGGCGAGCGCGCCGAGAAGAATCTGGGCGAGCGCGATGAGTGCGGACGGGAGGCAGGCGGCGAAGAAGGCCTCCCAGGGCGTCGCCATGCCGGTCGACATGCGCTGGAAGACGCCCTCATCGCGCCTCGCGACGCAGATCGTCGTCGTGTTCTGGTAGACGACCATGAGGAGCGCCCACGAGGCGAGCATTGCGACGAGGAATGCCGCGAAATGCGGGCCCGTCAACGAGTTGCCGAGCATCGGGCCGATCATGACGACCATGAGCGGCCCAATGACGAGGGCGGGGGCGAGGAGAACAGGACGACGCAGGTAGAGGAGCAACTCGGCGCGTGAAATCGCGAGGATGCGGGTGGCGGCGGTGGGCATGGGAATCTCCTTGGGGATGTGGTCGGATCAGGCTCGGGGCGCAGGGGCCGTGCGGGGACGGTCGATGGGGTCGCCCCGGCGATCCGTGGGGGAGCGGTGTCCGTCGGATTCGGTGCCGGCAAGGGAGAGGAAGGCGTCCTCGAGTCCCGCGGAGCGCGCGTCGAGCCCGTCGATTCGGATGCTGCGTCGGGCGGCCTCGGCGAAGAGGGCGGCGAGCGTCGCATCAAGGTCCTGAGTGTCGACGAGATCGGAAGAGCGTCGTGTAGGGAAAGAGTGTAGGATAGG
>CAZJTN010000011.1:0-18448 GCA_964548945.1 uncultured Schaalia sp. | reverse complement strand
ATCGCCCATCGCGAGCCCTTGACGGATCTGCTGGATGTTCCCGCTATCGAGGAGATCTACCAGCGGCTCATGTCGCTCACGATGGCCGTCTACACGCCGCTCGCCTACGTGTATTCGAGCCGTGTGAAGAAGTACGAGCGCTTCAACGAGACCGCCGGCAATGCTCGCTCGAATATCGGCGTGGCCGGACGGGAGCAGGGCTTGAAGACCCTGATGACGGTCAATCTGCTCAAGCGTCTTGAAAGCTCCGTGGAGGCGTTCCGCCTGACGCTTGAACGCATCGAATCGAATGTTGCGAATCGTCTGGCCGTGGTTGAGGCCTTCATCGCCCGGAAAGAGGGAATGTCTTCACACCTGCCCGGCCCGGATCACGTTGACTTCGAGGATGACGAGCTCGATGACTCGCTCAGCATCGGCGAGAAGATCGCGATCGATCTGGACGATGTCGACACTCTGTCCTGGAGCCGCGCGCTGCGCGCCGATCAGGAGATCCTTGCAGAGCTTTGCAGGCAGCTTCGGGCGGTGAGCCCTGAACACGACCTCAAGCTCAAGCGCCTGGAGAATCTGCTTCGCGACAAAGTGGAGCATCCCATCAACGAGGGCAACCGCAAAGCACTGATCTTCTCCGCCTTCGCCGATACCGCGAACTACCTGTACACGAACCTCGCGCCCGCGCTGAGTGCGGTCGGCCTGGAGAGCGCGGTCATCACCGGCGGATCGCACGGAGCCAGAACGACGATTGGCTCAGGATTCGACGTGCAGCAGACGATGTCCTTGTTCTCCCCGCGATCGAAGCATCGGGACGTCGTGATGCCGGGGGAGGAGCGCGAGGTCGACTTCCTCATCGGCACTGATGTCATCAGTGAGGGGCAGAACCTCCAGGATTGCGATTATCTGGTCAACTACGACATCCACTGGAATCCCGTGAGGATCATCCAGAGATTCGGGCGGATCGACCGCATCGGCTCGGTCAATTCGGTGATCCAGTTGGTGAACTTCTGGCCCGATATCTCCCTCGACGAGTACATCAACCTCAAGGAGCGCGTCGAAAACCGGATGGTGATCGCGGATATCGCGGGAACCGCAGACGACAACGTCCTGACCAGTGAATCCTCGGATGCGGCTTTCCGCAAGGAGCAGCTCCGGCGCCTTCAAGATGAGGTGATCGAGTTGGAGGATGTGAAGACGGGCGTGTCGATCACTGATCTCGGGCTCAACGACTTCCGGATGGATCTGCTCGGCTACGTGGAGGAATACGGGGGTCTCGCGAACTCGCCGAAGGGCCTGCATGCGGTGATTCCGGCTGATCCGCAGAGGGGGCTCGTCCCCGGGGTGATCTTCGCCCTGCGCAATATTGCGGCAGGTGAGGAGATCAATCGGGGCAATCGCCTCCATCCGCACTACCTGGTCTACCTCGACGATGATGGTGATGTGGTTGCCGATCATTCAGAGGCGAAGCGCCTGCTCGATCTGCTGAGCTCGGGCTGCCGGACCTTGGGGGCGCCCGAGAAGACGGTGGTGTCGCTCTTCAACAGGCGCACTCGCGAGGGCGCGGACATGCGTCACTACTCGGAGCTCCTGACGAGGGCGATCCATTCGATGATCGGTGTCGAGGAGGAGCATGACGTCGACTCGCTCTTCTCCCCGGGGCCGACTCGTGTGAGAGGGCAGCAGATCAGCGGCCTTGATGACTTCGAGTTGACGGCCTTCGTCGCGGTGCTCGGCCCCGAGGACGCCGAATGGTGAGCGAGTCCTCGTCCCTCTTCCAGTGGTCGACGCCGTACGTGGAGCGGAGGATCCCCAAGGAGAAGTTCTACGAGCATTCAGCGGAGGCGCGGAAGCTGAAGGAGAACTTCGTGCATGAGGTTGAGCGCGTGACCTGGGCCCATCGGCTGGATCCCGACTCCCTGAACCTCGATGGTTCCGATGCCGTGCCGGAGATCCTCATTCTGGAGGTCGAAGCGAAGGGGGATGACGTTTCGGAGGAGGTGCTCGCAGCGATCGATGCGGCGATTCCTCATCCGATCATCTTCGAGGTGTTGAGAAGCGAGTCGATGCGCCCTGAGGCGCGTACTGCAGCCGTGATGCGCTTGCCCGGGGCGAAGACTTCGGCGTGCCGCCACTTCACGAGCCGCTGGTGCGATGCGCAGAAGCGATTGGAGCCGCTTCCCGTGGCATTGAACTTGGAAGGCCTGTATCTGAGGATTTTGGGGAGGATCCTGGAGGTGCCCGCGCGCTCGGGTGAGGATTTCGAGGGGTACAGGGTTCGCGTGGCCGAGATCGAGCGGTGCAGGCGCAAGGTGGATCAACTGGGACGTAGAATTCGTGCGGAGAGGCAGTTCAACCGGCGGGTTGAGCTCAATGGACAGAAGAAGGATACGAGTCGGCGCTTGGAGGCCCTGCTCGCCCCTGAGATCGAAGGATGACGCGTGGACAAGCTGCGGATGACTTCGCCCGATCTGATCGAGGCGAATATTGCGAAGATCGCCGAATTGTTCCCCTCGGTGGTGACTGAGATTTCAGGCGGGGGGGGGGAGCCTCAACGCGCTATTGACTTCGATCTGCTGAGGCAGGAGCTTTCCGACCATATTGTTGAGGGGCCGCAGGAACGGTACCGCCTGGACTGGCCCGGTAAACGCGCGGCCGCCTTCGCGGCGAACGCGCCGATCGCGAAGACCCTGCGTCCGATGCGCGAGGAATCGGTGAACTTCAATTCAACGAAGAATCTGTTCATCGAAGGCGACAATCTTGAGGCGCTCAAGCTCCTCCAAGAGTCCTACCTCGGCAAGGTGAAGCTCATCTACATCGATCCGCCCTACAACACGGGACATGATTTCGTGTACAAGGATAGCTTCGCGGAAAGTCCTGAGGCGTACCTGGAGCGCTCTGGCCAAGTCGATGAGGCTGGAGGGCGTCTTGTGGCAAACCCTGAGTCGAACGGGCGTTTTCACTCCGATTGGCTGTCGATGATGTACCCCAGGTTGAAGCTGGCGAGGAACCTGCTGGCGGATGATGGTGTAATTCTCGTTAGTATCGACGAGAATGAAGTTCTCAACTTGCGTGCAAGTCTCAATGAGATCTTTGGTGCGTCAAATATGTTGAATGTGTTTGTCTGGGTGAATAATCTGAAGGGGCGTCAGCTATCTTCATCCGGTGCGGCGAGTACCAAGGAGTACGTGCTCTGTTATGCTCGAAATGTTGAATGTGTCGAGTCGTTTACGGTTTCGTCAAGTCGCATGAAGGAGCTAATGCCCTCGGTTTATCGAGGGTTGAATTACGAGGTAAAATCCGATCAGTATTGAGCTTATTTAACAAAGAATGAGCTTTATAATACGAATTCTGCGTTCAATGAGTCTACTGCGCCAACACTTGTTTACGACATTTACTACAATCCTGCCACTGGTGATGTAAGAACTTCTGAAGTTTCTTCGGGGCATAAATTTGATGGATTTGTGAAAATTCCTCCGCATAGAAATGCTGATGGGATTCATCGGTATCATGCGTTTCGCTGGAGTGCTTCGAAGGTGCTGCGAGACTGTCGAGATTTGGAATTTGTTGAAAAGTCTGGTCGGTGGCGGATTTATACCAAGATTCGAGACGTGGATGGTACGACTCTCAAAGATCTGTTGATGGATATTTCAACGGTGACTGGTTCAAAGGATCTTGAATCGGTAGGTGTCGAGAAGCGGACATTTAGCTTCCCGAAGCCAGTTTCGCTATTGCAGCTATTCGTTGAAGTGGCTAGTAATTCGGGGTCAATAATACTCGACTTCTTCGCCGGATCCTCGACGACCGCTCATGCGGTGATGGCCGCCAATGCCGTTGATGGCGGGAATCGGAAGTTCATCATGGTGCAGCTCGATGAGGCTCCCGATCCGAAGTCGGAAGCCGCGAAGCAGGGTTATGCTTCCATCGCCGAGCTGTCGCGGGAGAGGATTCGTCGCGCGGGTCAGAAGATCCTTGAGGACTCGGGGAAGAGCGAGAATGACCTCGACATCGGCTTCCGCTCCTTCACAATTTCGAGTACGAACATGAAGGATGTCTTCGCTGCTCCCGATGCGACGCACCAGCTCGAACTCGATGCCCTTGCGAGTAACATCAAGCCCGGACGAACCGGAGAAGACCTTCTCTTCCAGATCATGCTCGCCTGGGGGCTTGAACTGAGCCTGCCGATCGCCGCCGAGACGATCGCCGGGCATACTGTCCATTCCGTCGATAATGATGCCCTGCTCGCCTGCTTCGATGAGGAAGTCTCGCCGGAGCTGATCCGCGCCATGGCCGAGCGTCAGCCGCTTCGCGCAGTCTTCCGCGATGACGCCTTCACAGTGGACGCCGAACGCATCAACGCCGAGCAAGTCTTCCGCGAGATCTCACCTACGACCGAAGTGAAGGTCATCTGATATGCGTCTTCGCTTCAAGAACCAGGAATACCAGAACGACGCGGTCTCCGCAGTCGTCGACGTTTTCGAGGGACAGCCCTTCAATGATGGGGTCTCCTACAGGATCGATCCGGGGACCTGGGAAGCGCAGGGTGCGCTGCTCTGGGAGCAAGCGGCCTTCGATTTCGCCTCAGCCGACGGATCCGAATACGGGCTTCGCAATGCCGAGATCGCCCTCGACCCCGCCACACTCCTCGCGCATCTTCAGAAGGTGCAGAAGCGCAGTGGCCTTGTGCCCTCGAAGAGTCTCATCAACTCGAAGGCGGCAGAACGAGGGGTTCCCAACCTCGACATCGAGATGGAGACCGGCACTGGGAAGACTTACGTCTACATCAAGACCATCATGGAGCTCCACAGGCGCTACGGCTGGTCGAAGTTCATCGTCGTCGTCCCCTCCATCGCGATCCGCGAAGGCGTGAAGAAGACTTTCGACATCACCGCCGAGCACTTCCAGGAGCTCTACGGCACCAAGCCCCGTGCCTTCGTCTACAACTCGCGCAGGCTCGAAGAAGTCGAGCACTTCAGCTCCGACTCCGGCATCCAGGTGATGATCATCAACATGCAGGCCTTCAACGCCACGGGCAAGGACAACCGGCGCATCTACGACGAGCTCGACGACTTCGGTTCGCGCCGTCCCATCGACGTCATCTCCGCGAACCGCCCGATCCTCATCATCGATGAACCGCAGAAGATCGGAGCCGCGAAGTCGCTCGAAGCACTCTCGCGCTTCAACGCCCTCTTCGTCCTGCGATACTCCGCCACCCACAAGGTGCAGCACAACCTCGTCTACCGGCTCGACGCGGTCGACGCCTACAACCAGAAACTCGTCAAGAAGATCGCGGTACGCGGCATCACGGTGAAAGGACTCGCCGGATCAAGCGCCTACCTCTACCTCGAAGGCATTGATATCGCGAAGGGGAGTGCGCCGAGAGGGCGCCTTGAACTCGAAGTTCAGACGGTATCCGGCATTCGCCGCCAGACCAAGAAGGTCGACAAGGGAACGAACCTCCACGACTTGTCCAACGGCCTGGAAGCCTACAGGGGGCTCTTTATCACCGACATCGACGCCACCCGCGACATCATCGAATTGTCGAACGGCGATGTCATCACCGCTGGACAATTGGCCGACCGCGACGTCACCGAGGACACGAAGAGGCGGATCCAGATCCGCGAAGTGATCCGCGCCCACCTCGACAAGGAGCGGGAGCTCTTCGGCCAGGGGATCAAGGTGCTCTCCCTCTTCTTCATCGACGAAGTCGTGAAGTACCGCGACTACTCCCGGGAGGACACCCTCGGCGAGTATGCCAGGATCTTCGAAGAGGAATACGAGGCCGCCAAGAACGACCTGCTCGGACGACTCGCGCTCGATGAGGCCGACGACCGCTACCGCGAATACCTGAAACGCGACTCCGTCAGAGCGATCCACGAAGGATACTTCTCCATCGACAAGAAAGGGCGCCAGATCGACGGAACGATCCAGGCCCGAGGAGAGGAACGGGGGCTGTCCAAAGATGACGCCGCCTACGATCTGATCCTCAAGGACAAGGAACGGCTGCTCTCCCGTGAAGAGCCCGTGCGCTTCATCTTCTCCCACTCCGCCCTGCGCGAGGGCTGGGACAACCCGAACGTCTTCGTCATGGGGATGCTGAAGAAGTCCGACAATACCGTCTCGCGCCGTCAAGAAGTCGGCAGGGGACTCCGACTGAGCGTTGACGCTCAGGGCGAACGGATGGACAGCGGCGCCATCGGTGAGCGCGTCCATGACGTCAATGAGCTCACTGTCGTCACCGACGAGTCCTACACGGACTTCGTCGACGGCCTTCAACAGGAGATCGCCGAAACCCTCAGCGCCCGGCCCCGCAAGGCGAAGATCGCCTACTTCATCGGAAAGATCGTGGAGAACGCCGACGGGGAGGAACACGCCCTCAGTGAGGAGGACGCCAAACGCCTCCACCACTGGCTCACGGTCAACGAGTTCATCGACTACGACGACGAAGTGACCGACAAGTGGAAGGAGCGTTCTCAGCTGGAGGATATGCCGGAGCTTCCCGAGTCGCTCGCCCCCTACCACTACCAGGTCGCCGCACTCGTCGACAGCCTGGTCGCCGAGATCCCGCTGCCCGTCGACGGGCGGAAACCCAAGAGGATCCCCCTCAACGAGAAGAACTTCGCCCGCAAGGAATTCCAAGAACTCTGGCATCGGATCAACCACCGGGCTGTTTATCAAGTCGAATTCGATTCCCGAGAACTCATCACGAAGGCGATCAGGACGCTCGATCAGAAACTCGCAGTCGATCCCCTCAGCTACCTCCTCGAAGAGGGCGTCCAACGGAGCCGGATCGAGGCTGAAGACCTCGCTCAGGGCAGCGGATTCACCGTCCAGAAGCGGCGCACGCAGGTCGAGACAGCGAGTGCGGGCTCGAAGATCCGCTACGACCTCATCGGTGAAGTGGCGGAGAAGACGCAACTCACGCGCCGAACAGTCGCCGCGATCCTCACAGGCATCGCGCCTACGACCTTCGCCCTGTACCGACGAAATCCCGAACAATTCATCACCCGCAGCTCCGCCCTCGTCAATGAGCAGAAGGCGACGATGATCGTCGAACACCTCGCCTACAACACCCTGGAGGAGACCTTCGACACCGCGATCTTCACCGAGAACCAGACGAAGCACGATCTATCGAAGGCGGGGGATAGACTCCGCAAACACATCTACGACTACGTCATCACCGACTCGAAAGTCGAACGCCGCTTCGTCACCGAACTCGACACCAGTGCGGAAGTGGCCGTCTATGCGAAGCTTCCCCGCGGATTCTTCATCCCCACGCCAGTGGGCGACTACAACCCCGACTGGGCGATCGCCTTCACACAGGGGAGCGTCAAACACGTCTACTTCGTCGCCGAGACGAAGGGCTCCTTGTCGAGCCTCCAGCTCAAAGGCGCCGAACAGGCGAAGATCGAGTGCGCCCGGCGCTTCTTCCGCACCGTCAGCGAGCAGACGGAGAAGGACGTCGTCTACGACGTGGTCACCGACTACGAGGAGCTCATGAACCTCGTGACCGCCTGAGGCCGGGTCAGAAGTTCGTCGTCATGCCCTTGTCCCGTTCGAAGCGGCGGCGTTGTCGGGCTGTCAGGCGAGTGCTCGTGAGACCGCCGCGCAATGGCGTTCCAGTTCGGCGCCGATGAAGCGGACGTGCTCCTGCGATTCGGTGCTCACGGCGCCTTCAACTTCAGTGATCGCCGCTGTGAACGCCGCCGGTATGACGTACACGGCTGCTGTCGCGAAGACGAGCAGGGCGTCCCCGTCGAGGTTGAGCGACTCGGCGAAACGCAGCACATGGTCGGCGCGGATCCTCGACATCCCCGATTCGCCGCCGATCCCCATCGCGAGGCGATCGTAAGCGACGTGTTGTCCCAGGCCCGTCGCCACGTCGTACAACGGTGCGAAGACTGCGGAGTCGGCGGTGAGGATCGCTGAGAAGTTCTTCGAATGCCCATCCGGTGCGGCGACGAGCCAATTGAGCAGAACCCCTCGGGCGAAGAGATCGATCTGCGCTTCCGGAGTCCCCGTCTTCCGCAGGACAGACACGACGTCCGCGGCGGTGACCTCGTATTTGTCGTGAGGCATCGTCGACGTGGCCTGGCAGAAGTCCTCCTGATGAAGACGGTAGAGACGTCTGTCGTCTCCCCGGAAACGGTCGTAACGGGTGATGATGATCGCCGCCGTCCCTCCGAAGAGTCTGAATGCCGATTCAGCAATCGCGGGGAAGGGCAGCGTGTCGGCGAGAACGCTGCGGGTGAGGAGCAGAGCCCTCATCGTGAGGTGTTCGACCAGGGCCTGAGAACGCAAGTGGCTGATACCGGGTTTGAAGATATGGGTCGTCGCCTGCGAACCGCCGGCCTGGAACCAGCGGCCGTTCTCTTCTCGAAGAGCGAACTTCGCCTGCTGGCCGCCGAGAGACCAGTGCTCGCCGTTGCGCACCCAGGAGTCATCGGAATCCATTGCGGCTTCTCTTAAGCGCCGACCGATCATGTCCTCGTCCAGCGGAGTCAGCGATCCTTCTTCCGCAGAGGCGGTGCTGTCTTCTGGAATGAACTGCACAGCACCCGGGCAGTCCCGCCCGATCTTCTCCAACAGGGAGAAGGGATTGTTGGCATTCGCCCCGGTCCTGCGGGCAGTGGCGGCGCGGACCGACTCGTTCTCCGGGAGTAGGCCTTCGATGTATGCGCGTGTGAGTCGCGGGGAGATCGGGCGTTCGGAGGGCTCGAATGCCAACGACAGGCGCGGTACGCCGTCGGTGGGCGGGGCGGTCAGAGTCGTCTTCCCGTGATCGTCCTGATCCAGATGGCCGATGATCCGGCCGTTCATCACCATGTTGAGGCGCTTCACCGGTCGGCCTTCTTCGCGGTGGCGATCCTTGCAATGGCCTGGCGGCCCCGCTCAATCGTCTGTTTGTCGATCAAGGACAGTGGTGTCGCTTCATGGCGCTGCAGCATCGTCTTCAAGGCCTCGCGCGTCGCCTCATTCGTCGTCAAGGGCCGCGATCCGTTCATGCTTGCTGATGGGAGTAGGGCGTCGCCTTCGGCCGGTTCATCGGCTGCGTGCCGCGATGTCCGAGAGGAGAACGACACGTCCATTTTCAGTGCGCTGAGCACGTTGAGGATCTTCGACAATTCGGCGCCTGCTCGTTCGCCGCGCTCAACGCCCGACAGCCATTCGCGGGAGACGCGCGCGTGAGAGGCGAGCTGGGCCTGGGTGAGTCCCTGATCGAGGCGCTCCTCGCGGATCGCCGCGCCCACGCCCTGCACGCCCATGATTCGTCGCGTCTTCATGATGTGATGGTACGTCAATATATGGATGATGTGAATATATGTCCACAAAGATGATTCGAGGACGAATCGGCACATGGTGGAGATTCTGCTGAGAGGAGTGCGCTCGAGGGTGTGAAGGCGCCCCTCAGCACGGGGGTATCGTGTTGAGGTGGGGCTGCGGCCGTGAGCATCCGGGCGGGTGCCGGCCGTTGAACCCGGGCGTGGAGAGGAATCGAGATGCCTGATCGTGCGCAGAGGGTGACAGTGACGGCGAGCGGCATTCGACGCAGTACGGACGCCCACCACGTCTACGGCTGCGCATTCCTCATCGCAGCGGACGTCTGCTTCTCGGATTTGGACCGCTGCCTCGATGAAGGCGCATGGGAGGAGGGGCCCCTTCCCCTCAGGAGCGGTCGGCCCGCACAGGTGAAGAACACCCGGGAGATCCGCCCCGATCAGGAGCGCCAGAGGATTCTCGGTCCGGACATCTCCAGGCTCACCCACAACGTCACAGGCGCTCCCAATCGTTTCCACCTTCCGATCGAGTTCGAGCTCGCGGGGGAGAGGGGGAAGCCGATCCGGATCATCGGGATGGATCTGATCTGCGCCGACGACAAGACGATCGCCCGGAGGTCCCGGAATGCGACGGATGTCGACGGCGATCATGTCGTCCCCGCGGTGCTCATCGTGCACTTCATCCCCGCGCAGTGCGGAGACGACGACGCCCAGACGAGGACGTTCCCGCTGTTCACCGCCGACCGCCTGTGGAGCGTCAAGCATCTGGCGATGGGGGATAGGCGCTTCGACCTCGTCGAATGCCTGCAGTCCGTGCTGGATCGCGAGTCCGCTGCACCTATCGGCAGGCCGGTGCGCATCATCGGCACCTCCACGACCTCCCGCACCAGTCAGATCCCCCTGTACTCCGTCCTCACCGACGTCGAAGGGCCGAATGCGGGTGGGGACGCCCTCGCATCGGCACGGCGCCTGAGCCTCCTGGATACGGGTGGAGCGCCGACGGGCGCATGCGAGGGCGACTACGCGACGAGCCGGACGTGCACGCAGAACTGGAGCATCTCCTTCTCCGACTTCGGAGCCGGATTCTTCTGCTCCGACCCCGACCATGACGGCAAGGCGCGGAGCTTCCGGAAGGTCATCTCGGACGCCTGGATCGACCTCATCGCGCTGGAGATCCTGCAATTCTCAATCATCGAATGGTTCGCCGACCGAGCCGCCACTCATGCGGAGGAATACGGGCGGCGGATCTCCAGCGGCCAGGAGGAGCCCGACTCAGCGCCGAACGGGCGGATCGGCGCGAGCACGCGGGCGCTCTGGGCTCAGTTCATCGCCTTCCAGGCGCGCTACACCATCGCCGAATCATCGTCGAAATATGCGCATTCGCAAGTCCTCAAGGGCTTCGAATCCCAATTCGAGGAGCGGATCACCCGTCTTCATCGGCGCACGCGCGACAACCTCGAGCACCTGGAGCATCTCGCGAAGATCGAGGCGGACGAGCTGGAGGCGGAGGGGCCGCGCAGGATCGCCGAGAACGAGCGGCGCGAGGCGCAGGCCGAACGCGAGTTCAACGAGGTCGTCGGCCTCATCGCGACGGTGCTGCTCCCGGCGACCATCAGTCTCGACGTCCTCTCCTGGTTCTCCTGGCCGTGGTGGGTCAATGCCGCTCTGTTCTCGGCAGTGGTCCTCGCCGGGCTTGCGCTGGGGCCGTGGAGCCTGAGACGCCTTGTCGCTTGGAGGTCCTCCCGGCGCTCCTGAAGGGAGCATGCCGGTCCTCGCGGCACAAGTCGGACGATGAGGCCGCCAGAGCGCGGCGGCTCGGCGTGCGACCTGCTGAAACGCGGATGATCGCGGGCGTGAGCGGCTGGGACCGTCCGACTTGTGCCCGAGCGTGCGCGGGGCGCTCGGGACTAGAATCGGCTCTCGCGTCCCGGGCCCCCGGGAAAGAGCCCGGGGGGAACGACGTGGCCCCGGATCAGCCCGCATTCTTCGGCGAGGACGAGCACCCGCACGACCCGCAGGGGGCCGCCTCCCAAGCCGCAGAAGACCGGTCGGGCGGGATCCCCGCAGATCTGCTCCCGTATCTGGAGGAGGCGGACGCCCCGGACGATCTCGCCCTCACCGACATCAGCGGGGACGACGGCCCCGAGCTGGAGGAGGAACGCGCACGCGCTCTGAAGGCCCTCGTCGAATCCTCCCTCCTGCTCGGCCCCGACCCGCACGTCCTCGCCGAGATCGAGGGCGAGGTCGACGAGGAGTTCGCAGAGGATGCGGCGCAGGAGAAGTCTGAGCGCGAGCGCCTCGAGCATGAGCGCGCCCTCGATGAGGCGGCGGCCGGAGTCGCGCTCGACGCGCGGGTGGAGGAGATCTACCGCTCGATCGTCGCCCGCGCCCCCGAGCACGACATCGCCCCCTCCCTCGACCGGGTCCGCGAGACCCTGGACATCCTCGGCGACCCGCAGAACTCCTATCCGAGCATCCACATCACCGGCACGAACGGGAAGACCTCGACGGCGCGCATGATCGACTCCGTCCTCGACGCCTTCGGCGTGCGCGTCGGCCGCTTCACGAGCCCGCACCTGGTCGACGTGCGCGAGCGCATCAGCATCGAGGGCGCCCCGATCTCCAAGGAGGCCTTCACCGCAGCCTGGGAGGACGTCGCCCCCTACATCGAGATGGTCGACTCCCGCTCCCTGGCCGCAGGAGGGCCGCGCCTGTCCTTCTTCGAGGTCTTCACCGTCATGGCCTTCGCGGCCTTCGCCGACCACCCCGTCGACGCCGCCGTCATCGAGGTCGGCATGGGCGGCCTCTGGGACGCGACGAACACGATCGACGCCGGCGTCTGCGTCATCATGCCGATCGATCTGGACCACACGAAGTGGCTCGGCGCCTCGATCCGGGAGATCGCGATCGAGAAGGCCGGCATCATCGCACCCGGCCAGATCGTCGTCGTCGCCTCCCAGCCCGAGGAAGCGCTCGCGGTCATCCTCGAACGCGCCCATAAGGTCGACGCGGTCGTCCGCCTCGAAGGCCGGGACTTCGAGCTCCTCGACCGCCACATGGGCGTCGGCGGTCAGCTCGTCACGATCCGGACCCCCTCCGCCGTCTACGAGGACGTCTTCGTCCCCCTCTTCGGCGAGCACCAGGCCCACAACGCCGCTGCCGCCCTCGTCGCCGTCGAGGCCTTCATGGGCGGACGGGCACTCGACCCGAGGATCGTCGAGAACGGCATGCTCTCCGTCACCTCCCCCGGCCGCCTCCACGTCGTGCGCACCTCGCCGACGATCCTCGTCGACGCCGCCCACAACCCCGCCGGTGCTCGCGCCCTCGCTGCCGCCCTCGAGGACTCCTTCTCCTTCGCGCACGTCGTCGGCGTCTACTCGGCGATGGCGGACAAGGACATCGAGTCCGTCCTCGCCGAGATGGAGCCCTTCCTCGATGCCGTCGTCCTCACCGAGATGGAGGGCCCGCGCGCCGCGGACCTCGAGGAGATGCGGGCGATCGCCGTCGAGGTCTTCGGCGAGGACCGCGTCGAGATCCGGGAAGGGCTCGCCGAGGCGGTCGACCGGGCCGCCGAGCTCGCCGAGGCCCCGACCGACCCGGCCGACAAGTCCGGCGTCGTCGTCTTCGGCTCCGTCGTTCTCGCAGGTCACATGCTCGAATTGGCAGGCGCGCGTTCATAGTGCGGCGATCCGTGCGAATCGGTGGTCGACTCGGTCGCGACGTGGCACGATGGGCGCTGGACCGACCATCGAAAGGATGCAAGGAGGCACCATGAAGAAGCTGGTCAACGACGTCCATGACGTCGTCAAGGAAACCCTCGAGGGCTTCGCCCTCGCTCACGCCGATCTCGTCGAGGTCCACCTCGGACCCGACTACGTGACGCGCAAGGACCCGAAGGGCGAGGGCAAGGTCGGTATCATCTCGGGCGGCGGTTCCGGGCACGAGCCCCTCCACGCCGGATTCGTCGGCCTCGGCATGCTCGACGCGGCCGTGCCCGGCGCCGTCTTCACCTCCCCGACTCCCGACCCGATCCTCGAGGCGACGAAGGCCGCCGACCACGGGGCCGGCGTCCTCCACATCGTGAAGAACTACACCGGAGACGTCCTCAACTTCGAGACGGCCGCTGAAATGGCGGAAATGGAGGACATCGAGGTCCGCTCCGTCGTCGTCAACGACGACGTCGCCGTCGAGGACTCCCTCTACACCGCGGGCCGGCGCGGCGTCGCCGGCACGATCTTCGTCGAGAAGCTCGCCGGAGCGGCGGCAGAGCGCGGCGACGACCTCGAGGCCGTCACCGCCGTCGCCGAGAAGGTGAACTCCGAAATGCGCTCGATGGGACTCGCCCTCGGCCCCTGCACCGTCCCGCACGCCGGCACCCCCTCCTTCGAGCTCGGCGAGGACGAGATCGAGCTCGGCATCGGCATCCACGGCGAACCCGGATACCGGCGCGGCACGATGGAGCCCGCCGACGCCCTCGTCGAGGAGCTCTACGTCAAGGTCCGCGACGACCTCGGCCTTACGGCCGGTGAGCGCGTCATCACCCTCGTCAACGGCATGGGCGGGACCCCCTCCTCCGAGCTCTACATCTGCCACCGCCGCCTCGCGCAGCTCCTCGAGGCCGACGGCGTCGAGATCGCGCGCTCGATGGTCGGCAACTACGTGACGAGCCTCGAAATGCCCGGCGTGTCGGTGACGCTCCTGCGCGTCGACGACGACCTTCTCGAATTGTTCGATGCGCCGGTGGCGACGCCGGCCTGGAAGTGAGGATGCAGATGGCACTGGACGCCGCATGGGCGACCCGTTGGATGAACCTGACCCGGCAGGAGGTGGCCGCCCAGCGCGAATACCTCATCGACCTCGACCGCCAGATCGGCGACGGGGACCACGGGGAGAACCTCGACCGGGGCTTCTCCCAGGTGATCGCCGTTCTCGAGGAGAAGCCGGCCGAGTCCGTCCAGGACGTGCTCAAGGTCGTCGCGAAGACTCTCATGTCGACGGTCGGGGGCGCGGCCGGGCCGCTCTACGGCACCGCCTTCCTCCGCGCCGCGAAGGCCGCAGCCTCCGAGCCGGTCGACGCGGCGGAGGCCGCCGCACTCATCGCGGCCGGCCTCGAGGGCATCCAGGCCCGAGGCAAGGCCGAGCGCGGGGAGAAGACGATGGTCGACGCCTGGGGCCCGGCCGCCGACGCGGCGAAGGCCGCAGCCGACGCGGGCGAGAGCCCGCTCGACGTCCTCAAGGCCGCGGCGAAGGCCGCCGCCGAGGGCGCGGCGGCGACCGAACCGCTCCAGGCGACGAAGGGCAGGGCCTCCTACCTCGGCGAGCGTTCGAAGGGGCATCTCGACCCGGGTGCGGTCTCCTCCTCGATCATCCTCGCGAAGGCGGTCGAAGCGGCCGAGGAGGTCTGATGCCCCAGGTCGCCTTCGTCATCGCCTCCCACTCCGATCTCCTCGCGAGGGGAGTCGTCGAACTCGCCGCCCAGATGGCGCCGGACGTCCATTTCGAAGCGGCCGGCGGCCTCGACGACGGCGGGATCGGCACCTCCTACGACAAGATCGAAGCGGCTGTCGAGGCCGCCCTCGCCTCGGTCGAGGGCGACGAGGGCTCGGGCGTCGTCGTCCTCACCGACCTCGGTTCGGCGACGATGACCGTCGAATCGGTCCTCGACGTCGCCGACGACCCGGAGCACATCGTCTTCGTCGACGGCCCCCTCGTCGAAGGAGCCGTCGCCGGGGCGGTTCGCGCGCAGCTCGGCGACCCCCTCGGCGGGGTCGTCGCAGCCGTCCGCGGCGCCCTTGCCTCCGAGGCCGTCGAGCCGGCCGCGGTCCCCTTCGCGGCCGAGCCCCTCGCCCCGGCCGAGGACGCCCTCGTCGCACAGGCGGTCATCGCGGACCCGGTCGGCCTTCATGCGAGGCCGGCGGCCCTCCTCGCGAGGGTCGCGGGCGCCTTCGACGCCGAGGTGACGATCAACGGCGCGGACGCCGGATCCGTCCTCGAACTCATGGCCCTCGGTGTCAAGCAGGGCGAGACCGTCGAGCTGAGGGCGAGCGGAGCGGAAGCGGAAGCGGCGCTCGCCGCGGTCGTCGCCGCGATCGAATCCGCGGAGTGACCGTCGACGCTCACCAGGGCCCGCGGTCGGTGACCGCGGGCCCTGTCGTTGATGACGACGCCGGGGACTTGAGTCCCGTATGATCGGCGCGGCTGAGATTTCATGCACGATACGACTACTCGAAAGGAAGGCGGGACGATGCCGACCCCTGACCTGCTCGATCCGAATAAGGAACACACCCTCGTCCTCATCAAGCCGGACGGCTTCAGGCGCGGCCTCACCGGAGAGGTCCTCCGCCGCATCGAGGCGAAGGGCTACGTCCTCAAGGGCCTGAAGATCAAGAAGGCCTCCCTTGAACTCCTCGAAGCCCACTACGCCGAGCACAAGGACCGCCACTTCTTCCCCGGGCTCGTCGAGTTCATGAGTTCGGGTCCGCTCGTCGCCGTCGTCGTCGAGGGGGACCGTGTCATCGAAGGCGTGCGCATGCTCATGGGCGCGACGAACCCGACCCTCGCCGCCCCGGGCACCATCCGCGGCGACCTCGGGCGCGACTGGGGGACGAGCCACGTGGAGAATGTCGTCCACGGCTCCGATTCCCCGACGTCGGCGGCCCGCGAGATCGCCCTGTGGTTCCCCGAGCTCGTCTGAGGTCCCCCGTCGGGTCGATCCCGCCCTTGGGATTCGAAGGGACACGGCGGCGTCCGCGCTGAGCGGGCGCCGCCGATTGTGCGCACACGAGCACGTATTCTGGGACCCGTGCACCTCAAGACCCTCACGCTGCGGGGCTTCAAGTCCTTCGCGAGCGCGACGACGCTCCGGCTCGAGCCGGGGATCACCTGCGTCGTCGGGCC
This sequence comes from uncultured Schaalia sp., assembly GCA_964548945.1. Taxonomy (GTDB): domain Bacteria; phylum Actinomycetota; class Actinomycetes; order Actinomycetales; family Actinomycetaceae; genus Pauljensenia. The sequence continues at coordinate 2,285 of CAZJTN010000011.1, read as the reverse complement.
CAACGGCTCGGGGAAGTCGAATGTCGTCGACGCGCTCGCCTGGGTGATGGGCGAACAAGGAGCGAAATCCCTCCGCGGTTCGAACATGTCCGACGTGATCTTCGCGGGAACGAGCGGGCGCTCGGCCCTCGGGCGCGCACAGGTCGAGCTCACGATCGACAACGCCGATGGCGCCCTTCCCATCGACTACACCGAGGTGACGATCGGGCGGACCCTTTTCAGGGGAGGCTCCTCCGAATACACGATCAACGGCGCTCCCGCGCGCCTCCTCGACATCCAAGAACTCCTCTCCGACACCGGCATGGGCCGCCAGATGCACGTCATCGTCGGGCAGGGGCGCCTCGACTCGATCCTCCAAGCGACTCCCGAGGAACGACGCGGCTTCATTGAGGAAGCAGCCGGCGTTCTCAAGCACAGGCGGCGCAAGGAACGGGCGCTGAAGAAGCTCGCCGACATGGACGCCAACCTCGTCCGGGTCCTCGACCTCACCCAGGAGATCCACCGTCAGCTCGGCCCGCTCGCCCGCCAGGCCCGCACCGCCCGGAAAGCCTCCCTCATCCAGGCGCGGGTCCGCGACGCGAAAGCCCGACTCCTCGCCGATGATCTGGCGGCCGCGAGGGACGGACTCGCCGAGCATGCGCGCGGCGATGAAGCGCGACGCGCGCGCCGCGCGGCGATCGAGGAGAGGATCGCGGCGATCTCGGCCGAGATCGCCTCCCTCGAGGACAGGGAACGCGCCCTCGTCCCCGCTCTCGAGGGCGCGAACCGGCAGTGGCAGGAGATCACCGCCCTCCACGAGCGCCTCCGCGGGACCCTGCGCACCGCCGAAGAACGGATGAGGAACCTGGCGCGGCCGAGCGAGGCGCCCAGTGGCGAGGACCCCGACCTTCTCGAGGAGCGAGCCGAAGAGGCGGGCGACGAGGACGGGCGCCTTCTCGAGGAGGTCGAGACGGCGAAGACCTCCCTGTCGGCCCTCATCCGCGCGAAAGATGACGCCGAAGCCGCCGATCGCAGCGCCGCGGCGGAGTTCGCGAGGATCAACCGGGTCGTCGCCGATCACCGCGAGCGGATCGCCCGACTCACCGGGGATCTCGCCTCCGCGACGACGCGGCTCGAGGCCGCCCGCTCGGAGGCCGAACGGGCCAGGCACGCCGCCGGCGAGGCGTCTTCGCGGGCGCGCGCGGCCGCGGATCTCCTCGCCGCCGCTGCTCCCGAGCCCGAGGAGCTCGGCGGCGCGGCTGCCACGCACAGGGCCGCGGTCGAGGCCCGCGACGCCCAACGCGCCCGGGTCGACGCCCTCCTCGCCGCCGAACGGGAGGCCCGCGCCGAGCGCGCCCACTGGGAGGCGCGGCGCGACGCCCTCGCCCAGTCCCTTCAGCGCGATGACGACACGGCGCGGCTCATCGGGACGCAGGGCGTCCTCGGGGCGGTCCAAGATCTTCTCAGGCCCGCCCCCGGCACGGAGAACGCCCTTGCCGCCCTCCTCGCGCCCTTCGCCGACGCCGCGCTCGTCATCGACGCCGAGCATGCTCTCGGCGAGGTCGAGCGCGCCGAATCCGAAGGAGCGGGTCAGCTGCGCATGCTCGTGCGCCTCGAGAGCGCCCCGGCGACGAAGGCCGAGGCGGCCGGAGCCGCCCCGGAGGGCGCGAAATGGGCCCTTGAACTCGCCCGACCCGAGCCGGGGATTGAGGAGACGCTCCGGGTCCTCCTCGAGGGGGCCGTCGTCGTGGAGGATCTCGCATCCGCGCGCCGCGCCCTCGCCGATCCGCGGGTGCGGGCGGCCGCGACACTCGCCGGCGCGGTCGTGCGCCGCGAATCCGTCATCGGGTCCGGCACGGTCGCCGACTCCCTCCTCGCCCTGCGCGCCCAACGCGATGACGCGGCCGAGCGCGCCGAGGAGGCGCGAGCGCGCTCCGAGCGCACGAGCGGCGAACTCGACGCGGCGAACGCCCTCCTCGACTCGGCGATCCGCGGCGCGAACGAGGCGCTCAAAGCACTGCGCGCCGAGGACGCCCACAGGGCCAAGGCCTCCCAGGAGCGCGCGAGCCTCGCCTCCGCCGCGAAGGCCGCCGAGGCCGAGGCCGAGCGCGCGGCCCGGACGGTCGACACAGCCGATCAGCACGTCGAATGGGCTGAAGAACGCGTCCGCGAGGCGCGCGCCCGGCTCGAGGAGTCGAGCGGTGACGGCCCCGGCGGGGACCTCGACGCGGCCGCGCACGCCGCCGAGACGGCCTCGGCTGCGGCGAGGGGCGCGAGGGAGGAGATCGGAAGAGCACACGTCTGAA
>CAZJTN010000010.1:13486-18676 GCA_964548945.1 uncultured Schaalia sp. | reverse complement strand
GATAATGAGCGGTGACTGGAGTTCAGACGTGTGCTCTTCCGATCTCGAGGGGCTCATCCCCTCCGCGACTCAGAAGGAGAAGCGGGGGAAGGAGGAGCGGCCGGCGTACACGGCGGAATCGCCGAGCTCTTCCTCGATGCGGAGGAGCTGGTTGTACTTCGCGACGCGCTCGGAGCGGGCCGGGGCGCCGGTCTTGATCTGGCCGGAGTTGGTCGCGACCGCGAGATCGGCGATCGTCGTGTCCTCGGTCTCGCCGGAGCGGTGCGAAGTCATCGAACGGTAGCCGTTGCGGTGGGCCTCCTCGACGGCGTCGAGGGTCTCGGTGAGCGAGCCGATCTGGTTGACCTTGACGAGGAGCGCGTTCGCGGCGCCGAGCTCGATGCCCTTGCGCAGGCGGGCCGGGTTGGTGACAAAGAGGTCGTCGCCGACGAGCTGGACGCGGCCGCCGATCTCGGCGGTGAGGGCCGTCCAGGCGTCCCACTCGTCCTCGGAGAGCGGATCCTCGATGGAGACGAGCGGGTAGTTCGAGATGAGCTTCTCGTAGTACTCGACCATGTACTCGGTCGGGCGGCCCTCGCCCTCGAACTGGTAGAGGCCGTCCTTGAAGAACTCCGAGGAGGCGACGTCGAGCGCGAGCGCGACATCCTGGCCGGGCTTGAAGCCGGCCTTCTCGATGGCCTCGATGATGAGGTCGAGCGCGGCGGCGTTCGAGTCGAGGTTCGGCGCGAAGCCGCCCTCGTCGCCGAGGCCGGTGGACAGGCCGCGGTCCTTGATGACGGACTTGAGGGTGTGGTACACCTCAGCGCCCCAGCGAAGGGCATCGCGGAAGGTCGGCGCGCCGAGGGGGGCGATCATGAACTCCTGGATGTCGACGTTGGTGTCCGCGTGGGAACCGCCGTTGAGGATGTTCATCATCGGGACGGGAAGGACGTGGGCGTTCGGGCCGCCGAGGTAGTGGTAGAGCGGGAGGCCGGCCGAATCGGCGGCGGCGCGGGCGACGGCGAGGGAGACGCCGAGGATCGCGTTCGCGCCGAGGCGGCCCTTGTTGTCGGTGCCGTCGAGGTCGATCATGGCCTCGTCGATGTGACGCTGGTCGGAGGCGTCCTCGTCGATGAGCTCGGGGGCGATGACGTCGGTGACGGCGTCGACCGCGTCCTGGACGCCCTTGCCGAGGTAGCGGCCCTTGTCGCCGTCACGGCGCTCGACGGCCTCGAAGGCGCCGGTGGAAGCGCCGGAGGGCACGGAGGCGCGCGAAAGGGTGCCGTCCTCGAGCAGGACCTCGACCTCAACGGTCGGGTTACCGCGCGAGTCGAGGATCTCGCGAGCTCCAATTGCCTCAATCCTTGCCACGTCATTCTCCAATCGATCAATTTCGTGGACTGTCGTCATGTCCCACGATAGTGCGTTGCGGGCCCGAGGGCCTAGCCCCGCGCGATCATTCCCCTTCCGAGCAGCTGCGCCCGCACGGGCGTGCGCGGGCGGGAGCGACGATGGTCCCTGTGCGGCGGCGGATCTGCGGAGGGATGCGTCACAGCGGACCCGTCCGCGCCCGGCCGTCGCCGCGAATGGGCGCGGGCGGCGCCCCCGGAAGGAGCGCCGCCCGCGACGATGAGGAGCGCGGTCTCACTGACCGGACTGGGCACCGGACTCGGGGTCAACGGACTGACCGGAATCGGTCTGCGCCGCGAGGACGTCGGAGGCGTCGACGACATCGCCGAACTTCGGCAGTTGGATCGACCCGTCGGCCGCAACGGTCCCGTATCGGGGGTTGATCTCGACCTGCTGGGCGTCGGAGATCTTCGTGAACTCCTCGCTCGCGGTCGCGATCTCGTCCTGGCCGAGGCTGTTGATCTGGGAGGAGATCACCGTGTAGCGGAGGATCTCCGTCATCACCTGTCCGATGCCGTCGCTCGGCTCGGTGACCTTCCCCGCCGCGACGAGGTCATCGAGGTAGGTCTTCACGTCGTCGTCACTCGCCTCAAGGCCGATCGCATCGGCGAGTTCGGTGAACTTCAGGGAGTCGGGGATCATGCGGACGACCGTCGATCGGTCGAGGGTCTGGCCGGTGAGCTCCTTGTAGTCCGCGACGGCTTCGGTGACCTGGGCCTCGGAGTAGGTCACGCCGTTGACGCTGAGCGCGGTGCCGGGCTGGGCGGTGCAGGCCCCGAGTCCCAGGGCGGCGACGGCTGCTGCGGCGACCATCGCCGCTGACTTCGAACTGAACACGTAGGTCCCTCCCTCACGGTGGCCCCTGTGGCCTCGGCCAGTGTAGACCGAGCACCTGGGAATCCCCGATGAACGCGCGGCGAAGATCCGGGCCGCGGCGGCATCCAGTACCCGTCGAGACCGCATCGAGACGAGGGCGGGGAGCGGCGGCTCTCAGGCGGAGAAGGGGACGAGGATCTTCGTCACGAGGGTCTCGACCCACTCGAGAAGCGGCTCGTCGGTGAGGGGATCGCCGCCGAGGCGCTTGGTGAGCGGGAGCGGGACGAGGACCTGACGGAGCGCCGCCTTGATGACCGTCCCCGGGTGGAGCCTCTTGAGGCGGAGCACCTGGGAGTCGCGCAACTCGACCGGCCCGAGGCGGAGGTACTTCCCCTGCGTGACGACCTCCTCGAGGCCCGCGGCGCGCAGGATCTCGCGCAGGCGCGTGATCGCGAAGAGGAGTTCGACATTGCGCGGGATCGGCCCGTAGCGGTCGATGAGCTCGTCACGCAGATCCTTCTCCTGCTCGCCGCCCGTGATCGCCGCGATCTTCCCGTACACCTCGAGGCGGAGACGCTCACCGGGCACGTAGGACTCGGGGATGTGGGCATCGACGGGGATGTCGAGCTTGAGGGCGGGCTTCTCGGCGGGGGCTTCGCCCTTGAAGGCGGCGACCGCGTCGGCGACCATCCGCACGTACAGGTCGAAGCCGACGCCCTCGATGTGCCCGGACTGGGCGCCGCCGAGGAGATTGCCGGCGCCGCGGATCTCAAGGTCCTTCTGCGCGACCGCGAGTCCCGCCCCGAGGTCCGTGTTCGCCGCGATCGTGGTGAGGCGCTCGTGGGCGGTCTCGGTCAGGGTCTTGTCCCCGGGGTAGAAGAAGTAGGCGTAGGCGCGCTCCCTCCCCCGGCCGACACGTCCGCGCAGCTGGTGGAGCTGGGAAAGGCCGAAGACGTCGGCACGGTCGACGATGAGCGTGTTCGCGTTCGAGATGTCGAGGCCGGTCTCGACGATCGTCGTGCAGACGAGGACGTCGAACTCGTGGTTCCAGAAGTCGACGATCACCTCTTCGAGCTGGTGCTCGGAGAGCTTGCCGTGGGCGACACGGATGCGCGCCTCGGGAACGAGTTCGTGGACGTGGGCTGCGACCGAGGCGATGGAATCGACCCGGTTGTGGACGAAGAAGACCTGCCCGTCGCGCAGGAGCTCCCTGCGGATCGCAGCGCTCACCTGGGCGTCCGTGTAGGCGCCGACGAAGGTGAGGACGGGCTGGCGCTCCTCGGGCGGGGTCTGGAGGATCGACATCTCGCGGATGCCCGACACCGCCATCTCGAGGGTCCTCGGGATCGGGGTCGCCGACATCGAGAGAACGTCGACGTCAGTGCGCAGCGCTTTGAGCGTCTCCTTGTGCTCGACGCCGAAGCGCTGCTCCTCATCGATGACGACGAGGCCGAGGTTCTTGAAGGAGACGGTCCCCGTGAGCAGGGAGTGCGTGCCGATGACGAGGTCGATCTTCCCCGACGCCAGGCCCGCCTTCACCTCCTCGGCCTCCTTCGGCGACGAGAAGCGCGACAGGGAGGCGATCGACACGGGGAAGCCCGCGTAGCGCTCCGTGAAGGTCTCGACGTGCTGCTGGACGAGAAGGGTCGTCGGGACGAGGACAGCGACCTGAGCGCCGTCCTGGATCGCCTTGAAGGCCGCGCGCACCGCGATCTCCGTCTTGCCGTAGCCGACGTCGCCGGTGAGGAGGCGGTCCATCGGAATGGGCTTCTCCATGTCGGCCTTCACCTCGTCAATGGTGACGAGCTGGTCGGGGGTCTCGACATAGGGGAAGGCGTCCTCGAGTTCGCGCTGCCAGGGCGTGTCGGGGCCGAAGGCGCGGCCCTTCGTCGCTTGGCGGGCGGCGTAGAGGCGGATGAGTTCCTTCGCGACCTCGTTGACGGCCTTCTTCGCGCGGGCCTTCGTCTTCGCCCACTCCGCGCCGCCCATCTTCGTCAGCGCCGGCTGATCCGAACCCGTGTACTTCGAGATCTGGTCGAGGGAGTCGGTGGGCACGTAGAGCCGGTCGCCGGGCTGGCCGCGCTTCGAGGGCGCGTACTCGAGGACGAGGTAGTCACGGGTGACGGCCGAATCGGGACGGCCGACCGTGCGTGAGACGAGCTCGATGAAGCGCCCGATGCCGTGCTGGTCGTGGACGATGTAGTCCCCCGGGCGCAGCGAGAGCGGGTCGATGCCCTTCTTCCGGCGCGAAGGCATGCGGCGCATGTCGCGCGTCGACGTGCCCGAACGGCCCGTGAGATCCGATTCAGTGAGGATCGCGAGCGTGAGCTCGGGAGAGACGAAGCCCGATCCGGCCTGCGCGGTCGTCACGACGACCGTCCCGGGTTCGGGGGCATCGAGGAGGTCCTCGGCGAGGCGGGCGTCGATGCCGGATTCGGCGAGGATCGTCCGGATGCGTCGAGCAGGTCCCGGGCCCTCGGTCGTGACGACGAGGGTCCACCCCTCGGCGGCCAGTGCGCCGAGGTCCGCGCAGGCACGTGCGAAGTCCCCGCGGTAGGGGCGCACGTCACGGGCGCCCATGCGCATGAGTGTCGCGGAGGCGACGAGGGCGCGGGCCTCGCGCCCCGGCCCCATGAGTCCGGCCCCTCCCCCGAGATCCTCGTCCTCGGTCCGGGTCTGCCCGTCCTCGGCGAGTTCAGCCTCGGCGAGTTCAGCCGGCGGCAGGGAACTCAACTCCCACCAGGGGCGCGCATCGGCGCCCCACACCTCGTCGAAGTCGAGGAAGGAGGCCTCCGAGGCGCGCAGGGGGACCGTGCCGCCCCCGGCCGCGGCCGACCAGGCGGCGGTGAGGAACTCCTGGGTCGTCGCGACGAGGTCGCGGGCGCGCGCACGGATGCGCTCCGGATCGGAGGCGAGGATCGGCGAGTCCGGCGGGACGAGGTCGATGAGGCGCTCCATCCCGGAGGCGAGGACGGGCGCGAGCGA
>CAZJTN010000010.1:7477-13476 GCA_964548945.1 uncultured Schaalia sp. | reverse complement strand
GTTGGGTTGTGTATGGGGGGCGTGTATGGGCGTTCGGGGGGGGTTTTGGCGTCTGGGGGGCGCTAGGCGGTTGGGTGGTTCGGGTGCTAGCGACTCGATGCCGGGCGCCCGGATGCCCTCGGCGGCGAGGGAGAGCATCTCGGCCGCGCCGGGCAGCTCCTCGGCGAGCTCGCCGGCCCTCGCGCGAACGGCGCGCGTGAGGAGGAGCTCACGGCACGCGGTCGCCCACAGTCCGTCCTCGAGGACGCCGAGGGTGCGCTGGTCCTGGAGCGAGAAGGCGCGGATCTCGTCGACCTCGTCGTCCCAGAACTCGACGCGGACCGGGTGGGTCTCCTGCGGGGGGAAGAGGTCGAGGATCCCGCCGCGCACGGACATCTGGCCGCGGGCCTCGACCATGTCGACCCGCTCGTATCCGAGCTCGGCGAGGCGCTCCTCAAGCGTGCGGAGCTCGACGCGGTCTCCCGGGTTGAGCCGGATCGGCTCGAGCTCCCCGAGTCCGGCGATGACCGGCTGGCAGAAGGCGCGCACGGGCACGACGAGGACGCGGATCGGACCGGCGTGCGCGTCGCCCTCGACGGGATGGGCGAGGCGGCGCAGGACCGCGATCCTCCGGGCCATCGTGTCGACCTGCGGGGAGAGGCGCTCGTGGGGAAGGGTCTCCCACGAGGGCATCATCTCCACGCCGTCGATCCACGAGCTCAAGGCGTGGGCGAGCCGTTCGGCCTCGCGCCCCGTCGCGGTGAGGACGAGGAGGGGCGAGCGCCCCGCAGCCCGGGCGAGGGCCGCGATCGCGGGCGGGCGGGCGCCGACGGGGACGACGAGGACGCCGGAGCGGCCCGAGGCGATGGATCCGCTCGCCCGATCGAGAGCGGCATCGGTGCCGATGAGCTCGGCGAGTCCGGTGAGGCGCACCTCAGCGCCCCCCATTCGCCGAATGGAGGCTCTGCTGCGCCTCGGAGAAGCCGCGCAGGACGACGTCCTCGACGACGTCGCCCGCCTCTTCGACGGTGACGTCCCATTCGGGGCGCTCCTTCGCCGAGATCCGCGCAAGCACGTAGTCGGCGGGGTCCTGCCGACCCGGCGGACGGCCGATGCCGATGCGGAGCCGGTGATAGTCCTTCGTGCCGAGGACCTGCGAGATCGACTTCAGACCGTTGTGCCCGCCCTCGCCGCCGCCGCGTTTGAGCCGCAGCTCGTGGGCGGGAAGATCGAGGTCGTCGTGAACGACGAGGAGATGGTCGGGCTCGATCTTGAGGAAGCTCATGAGCCTGCCGACCGGCCCGCCGGAGGTGTTCATGTACGACTCGCAGATCGCGAGGAGCACCTTCGGGCCGGGGGCGCCCCCGGGGAGGACGCCGAGTCGCACCTCCGCCGTCCGCGTGCCCGTGCGGTGGCGGGCGAGCTGGGCGCCCGCACGGCGAAGGAGGGCGTCGATCGTGAGGTGGCCGACGTTGTGGCGGGTCGAGGCGTACTCGGTCCCGGGGTTGCCGAGGCCGACGACGAGCCAGGGGGTCTGCGAGGTCATGACCTCGATTCTGCCACCCGCTCGCCCTCGGTCCCCATCCGGATTCCGCGGCGATCGTCACGCCGCGGCCCCTCGGAGCGGCAGGCTCAGGCCTCCCGGCCGGCGGGTCCGCCGGGGACGGCGATCATGAAATGGGGCTCGGCGTAGCCGGCGCGCTCGTAGGCCTGCGCGATCGTCTCCGCGATCGACTCCCCGGCTCCCGAGTCGACGAGGGCGATCGCGCTCCCGCCGAAACCGCCGCCCGTCATGCGCGCACCGTGGGCGCCCGCCGCGAGCGCGGCCTCGACCGCGAGGTCGAGCTCGGGGGCGGAGACCTCGTAGTCGAAGCGGAGGGAGTCGTGCGAATCGCTGAGGAGCGCGCCGGCGACGGCGAGCCTCTCCCCCTCGAGGGGGCCCTCGCGGAGGAGCTCGATGAAGGCGCGGGTCCTCGCGATCTCGGAGACGACGTGGCGGGTGCGCATGCGCAGACGCTCGTCGGGCAGTGCGGCGAGCGCGGGTTCGAGCTCCTCGACATCGGCGAGGAGCTCAAGGCCGAGGAGTCGCGCCGCCTCCTCGCAATCCGCGCGTCGGGCCGCGTATTGGCCGTCGTTGAGCGAATGCTTCGCCCGCGTGTCGATGACGAGGAGCTCGAGTCCGACGGCGGACAGGTCGAAGGGGATCTGCGCCGTCGACATGTCGCGGCAGTCGAGCTCGAGGGCGTGCCCGGCGGCGCAGCGCAGCGAGGCTGTCTGGTCGAGGCCGCCGGTGTTGGCCCCGGCGATCTCGTTCTCAGCGAGGCGGCACGCGTCGACGAGGACCTTGCGCCCCTCATCATTCGGTTCCTCAGCGCTCCCGGCGAGCCCGAGGCCGGCGATCTCGTCGATCGCGACGCCGATCGAGCATTCGAGGGCGGCCGAGGAGGACAGGCCACCTCCCCGCGGGACGCAGTTCCACAGCGCCGCGTCGAAGCCGGCGAGCGGGCCGTACCCGGCGCGCTCCAGCGCCCAGGCCACTCCCACGAGGTAAGCGGCCCAGTTCCCGACCTCGCCCTCGCTCCCACGGGGGCCGACGCGATCGAGGTCGAGGACGTCGACACGCTCCGTCGTCTGCGGGGAGACGAGGCGGACGGTCCGGTCCTCGCGCGGGCGGACCGCGACGTAGGCGCGGTGCGGGAGCGCGATCGGCAGGCAGATGCCGCCGTTGTAGTCGACGTGCTCGCCGATGACGTTGACGCGGCCGGGGGCCGACCACACGCCGAGCGGCTCAGCGCCGAAGGTCTCCTCGAAGAGTGCGCGCGCCTCGGCGACGCCGCGCTCGGGCAGGGCGGCCTCGTTCCACACGATGGGGCTCATGTCACCACACCTCTTTCAGTCGAGCGGCGATTGTCTCGGGGGTCGTGTCGGAGATCCACGCGGCCATCGCCGACTCACTCCCGGCAAGGTACTTGAGCTTGCCGGGCGCGCGAAGGACGGAGAAGTACTGGAGGTGGAGCCGGACGTCCTCGCGGAATCCGCGGGGCGCCTGGAACCAGGCCGCGATGTAGGGGAGTTCGATCGGCGCGCCGTCCTCGTCGACGAAGAAGCGGTTGCCCGCCCGGAGCATGCGCAGGTAGATCTCTGCGAGGGACTCGCGCTCGTCCTCGTCGAGTGCGGCGAGGTCGGGGACGAATCGGCGGGGGACGAGGTGCATCTCGACGGGCCAGCGGGCGGCGGCCGGCGTGTAGCAGATCCAGTGTGCATTCTCGGCGATGATGCGGACGCCGGCGCGCTTCTCGGCGGCGGCGACGTCCCCGAGGAGGTCGCTTCCGCGCTCGGAGCGATGGGCGCGGGCGCGCTCGGCGATGAGGCGCATCCTCGGCGCGATGTAGGGGTAGGCGTAGATCTGCCCGTGCGGGTGGGTGAGGGTGACGCCGATCTCCCGGCCGTGATTCTCGAAGCAGAAGACCTGCTCGATGCCGTCGAGACCGAAGAGTTCCGCGGTCCGGTCGGCCCACGCCTCGATGACGGTCCGCATGCGCGTGCGGGAGGCGTTCGCGAGCTGCCCCGTCGGGTCGGGGCTGAAGCAGATGACCTCGCAGCGGCCCGCGGCGGGGCGGGCGACGAAGAGCTCCTCCCCGTCGACGAGGACGGGGGCGGCGGCCGGATCGAAGCCGGGAGTGCGCAGAAGCGAGGGGAAGCGGTTCTCGAAGACGACGACGTCGTAGTCCGTGTCGGGGATCTCGCCGTCGGAGTAGTCGGATCCGGGTCGGGCCGGGGCGAGCGGGTTCGCATCGGCCGGGGGGAGGAAGGTCCGATTCATCCTGTGGGTCGCCATCGGCACCCACTCGCCCGTGAGAGGATCGCGCCGCATCCAGGGCGCGACGATCGGGTGGGCGCTCCCGTCCTCGTCGAGGATCGGGGTGAAGCGGTCGGTGAGGGGGCGCGGGTCGTCGAGGCGCCGGGTCTTCGCGCCGGAAACGTAGTCCGGGGAGTCGTCGAAGTAGAAGAGATCGCGCCCGTCGGCGAGGGTCGTCCGGGTGCGCCTGACCCGCGGAGAAGAGGGAGTCATCATCGATCCGCCTTGGTGGAACTCGTCTGCGAGGAGTGGACGAGGGCGCCGCCCCCATCTGTTGAGAACGTTAACACGTCGGCTGCCCCGATCCAAGCGCCACCCGATCCGATCCCGCACGCGCCCGCCGCCCACGCACCCCTCCTGTGGAATCCGCGCCCGCCGCCACCTACCATGGAAACCTCAGCGCCCCGGACGGGGCCCGGATCCCGACCCCAGGTGCCCGATGTTCCTTCCCCAACGATCGCCCGACCAGGACTGGCTCGGCGTCGTCATCGCCATCCCCGAACCCTGGGTCACGCAGCTCACCGAGCTGCGCCTCGGCCTCGGCGATCTCCAAGGATCGCGCGTCCCCGCCCACATCACCGTCCTTCCGCCCACCCCCTTCCCCGCGGACGAGCGCCCGCAGGTGATCCGACACCTCCGCGAGGTCGCCAAGCACCACCGCCCCTTCAGGATCACCCTCAAGGGCTCCGACTCCTTCCGTCCCGTCTCCCAGGTCGCCTTCCTCACCCTCGACGAGGGCGCAGGCGAATGCCTCGCCCTTGCCGACGAGGTCCGCACCGGCCCCCTCGACATCCCCCAGCGCTTCGCCTACCACCCGCACGTCACCCTCGCCCAGGACGTCGACGACCCCGCACTCGAACTCGCCCTCGACATCGGCGCGAGCTTCGAGGCCTCATGGCTCGTCCCCGGCTTCCGGCTCGACCGCGTCGACGAGAACGGCATGTACTCGACGATGGCGATCTTCGACTTCGAAGCGGCTTCGATCTAGACACCCCCGCGCGTCCTCAGGCTCCACCCGATACGGTGGGCGCATGCATCCCCCCGGCGCGCCCGATCAACGCTTCGCCTCCGCGCTCAAAGAGCCGAGGCTCCCGGCGAAGGCGCGCGCCCTCGCCGCCTGGTGGGCGACCACGAGACCGGCCCGCGCCCTCGCCCGCTACCTCGGCGTCAACGGGCCCCTCCTCTCCTCGGGCATGGCCCTCACCGGCCTCCTCGCCCTCACCGCCGCCCTCACCCTCCTGGCAACGCTCCTCATCGGCGTCATGGGCGGGGACGACGCCCTCCTCCTCGCGGTCGAAGGGCGCCTCGCCGACATCGTGCCGAGCCTCATCGTCACCCCCGAGGAGCCCGACGGGCTCATCGACCTTCGCGTCCTCGTTCTCTCCAACGCCCTCTCCCTCACGGGCGCGATCTCCGTCGCCGTCATGGCCGGCACCGCCATCGGCGTCGTCGGTCAGCTCGGATACTCGATCCGCGCGATCTTCGGGAAGCGCCGTCCGACCGGGGCGTGGCACCTCCAGCTCGCCCGCAATATCCTCGGCGCGCTCGGCCTCGTCGTCACCCTCATTGCCGGAACCGTCATCGGGATCGGCGCCGACCTCGCGAATGACGCGCTCCTCGGGGTCCTCGGCATCGCCTCGTCCCCGGCCTCCCGGGTCCTCGTCCAGATCGGCTCCGCGGTCCTCTCCTTCGTCGCCGCGGGGGTCGCGGCGTGGATCCTCATCGAGCTCGTCGCGGGCGTGCGCGTTCCCTGGAAGGAGCTCGGTGCGGGACTCGCGCTCTTCTCCCTCGTCTCGCTCGGATTGCGGATCGCGGGCACGTCGATCATCGGCGCCGTCGACGACCCGCTCCTCGCGACCGCGGCCGCGCTCGTCGTCATCGTCGCCTGGCTCACCCTCCAGGTGCGAGTGCTCCTCCTCGCGTGCGCGTGGATGGCGAATCCGCCCGCGCCCGCGCCCACGCTCCCCTCGCGCCCCTTCGTCCACGGAGCCCGCCCCAACTACGAGACCCTCTCCTAGCGGCCCCTTCTCCTTCTTCCCCTTTTCTCTCTCCCCGCCGAGAGCATTACCTTTCCCCCGCGAAAGCATTACCTCCACGCCTCGAGAGCATTACCCCCACGGCTCGAGAGCATCACCTTCACCCTCGAGCGCAGGAGCTTCAC
>CAZJTN010000010.1:0-7377 GCA_964548945.1 uncultured Schaalia sp. | reverse complement strand
GGTAATGCTCTCGGCCGGTAGAGGTAATGCTCTCGGCCGGTAGAGGTAATGCTCTCGGCGGGTAGAGGTAATGCTCTCGGCGAGGGGGCGAAGCGCCGGGAGTCAGGCGTAGACGACGCTCACCGGAGCATGATCAGAAAAGCGCGCGTCATAGGACTCCGCCCTCGCGATCGAGAAGCCCGTCGCCCGCGCCGCGAGCGCCGGCGTCGCGAACTGGTAATCGATCCGCCAGCCCGCATCATTATCGAAAGCCTTGCCGCGCTGGGACCACCACGAATACGGCCCCTGGACCTCGCCCGCAAGATCACGCACGACATCGCGCCACCCCGACGCGATCCACTCCTCGAGGAAGGCGATCTCCTCGTCGAGGACGCCCGAACGCTTGTTGTGATTCGGCGTCCAATTCTTAATGTCGAAACGCGAGCGAACGATGTTGAAATCACCGGCGACGACGACATCCTCGCCCGAGGCGAGGAGTTCGCCGAGCCGAACGCCGATCCTCGGCAAATGGGCCATCTTCGCGTCCTGCTTCGGCGTGTCCTTCTCGCCGGAATGGAAATAGGCGGAGACGAGCCGCACGCGCCTGCCCTCCGCCTCGACGAGAGCCTCGACCCAGCGCCCCGAATCCGCATCCGTCTCCGCCCCGTCGAGCACCTCCCGGGTCTCGAGGACGCGGACCCGGCCAGTACGTGCGGCGACGAGGACGCCGGCGCGCCCCTTGATGCGGCACGGCACCACGACCGAAGCCCAATCCTCACCGAGGAGATCGGCGGCGATCCCGGCATCGGCCCGCACCTCCTGCATGAGGACGACATCCGGGTCCTCGGCCTCGAGCCAGGCCGAAAGGCCCTTCCGCGCCGCCGCGCGGATGCCGTTGACGTTGACAGTCGAGATCTTCACTCCGACTCCTCCCCGCTTGTCGGATCCGGGACGACCATCGTCCCCGTCCCCTGATCGGTCATCACCTCGATGAGCACCGAATGCGAGGCGCGCCCGTCAACGACATGAACCGCGCCGACACCGCCCTCGATCGCCTCGAGGCAGGCCCTCACCTTCGGGATCATGCCCGCAGAGATCGCCTCGCCGAGCGCCCGCAACTGCGAAGCCGTCGTCTGGCGGATGAGCGAGGAGGGGTCCGGGTAGTTCGAATAGACGCCCTCGACATCGGTGAGCATGAGAAGCTTCGAAGCCTTGAGGGCGACCGCCATCGCCGAGGCCGCGGCGTCCGCGTTGATGTTGAGAACCCGGCTCGGCTCCTCCTCATCGATCGCGATCGAGGAGATCACGGGGATGCGGCCCGATTCGAGGAGATCGAGCACCGCGCCCGGATCGACGCCGGTGATGTCGCCGACGAGGCCGAAATCCACCTCGGCGCCCGAGGAATCGACGCCCCTGCGGCGCCTCGCCTTGAAGAGCGCCCCGTCCTCGCCGGAAATGCCGACCGCGAGATTGTCCCGGCTGTTGAGGCGCGACACGAGCCGCCGCTGGACCTGGCCCGTGAGGACCATCCGGACGATCTCCATCGCCTCCGGGGTCGTCACTCTCACCCCGTCCCTGAAAGGCGTCTCAATGCCGAGCCGGCTGAGCATCGCGCTCACCTGCGGACCGCCCCCGTGGACGACGACGGGGAACATGCCGACATGCTGGAGGAACTGGACGTCGGCGGCGAAGGCCTGCTGGGCCTCCGGGTCGGTCATCGCGTGCCCGCCGTACTTGATGACGATGATCTCCCCGCGGAACTCCCTCATCCACGTGAGGGCCTCCCCGAGGACGTGGGCGCGTTGCGCATCCGTGAGCTCGAGACCGTCGTGCTCGGTCATTCCTGGATTCTCCTTCATCGCTTCCCCGCGCTTGGGCGCGGGGCGGGATTCGGCTGCGGGAACGCGAGTCCCCTGAATCGGGGGGCGGCCCCGCCCTCGTCGCTCACCCCGACTCAGTCGCCGAGGGTCGCGACCATCACCGCCTTGATCGTGTGCATGCGGTTCTCCGCCTGGTCGAAGACGATCGACGCAGGGCCCTCGAAGACCTCATTCGTCACCTCGAGTTCGGGCAGGCCGGTCGCCTGGAAGATCTCCTCGCCGATCGAGGTGTTGCGGTCGTGGAAGGCGGGGAGGCAGTGCATGAACTTCGCGCCCGGTGCCGCCTTCGCCATGAGCTCGGCATTGACCTGATAGGGGGTGAGGAGGGCGATGCGCTCCTCCCACACCTCTTTCGCTTCGCCCATCGACACCCAGATGTCGGTGTGGACGAAGTCGACGCCCGCCACGCCCTCGTCGACGGAATCGGTGAGGAGGATGCGCGCGCCGGACTGCTTCGCGATCGCCTCGGCGGCCTCGACGACGTCCTGAGAGGGCCACAGCTGCTTCGGTGCGACGATGCGGACATCCGCACCGATGAGGGCGCCGTTGACGAGGAGCGAGCGGCCCGTGTTGAATCGCGCGTCCCCGACGTAGGCGAAGGACACCTCGTTCAAGGGCTTGCCCGCGTGCTCGCGCATCGTGAGGGCGTCGCAGAGCATCTGCGTGGGGTGCCAGTCGTCGGTGAGCCCGTTCCACACCGGGACGCCGGAGAGCTCGGCGAGGACCTCGACCTTCGACTGCTCGTCCCCGCGGTACTCGATGCCATCGAAGAAGCGGCCGAGGACGCGGGCGGTGTCGGCGACCGACTCCTTATGCCCGATTTGAGAGCCGGAGGGGTCGAGGTAGGTCGTGTGCGCGCCCTGGTCGAAGGCGGCGACCTCGAAGGAGCAGCGGGTCCGCGTCGAGGTCTTCTCGAAGACGAGCGCGATGTTCTTGCCTGTGAGGTGCTGAACCTCCGTGCCGTTCTTCTTCGCTGCCTTGAGCTCGGCGGCGAGGTCGATGAGGGAGAGCCACTCGGCCGGGGTGAAGTCGATCTCGCGGAGGAGGTGGCGGCCGTGGAGGGGGTGCGTCATGGCGTGCTTTCTGCTGTCGGGAAGGGGGACGAGGGCGGGGCCGGGGCTCCGCGGGTCAGGATCGGGATACCGTATCGCGGATGATCGGGCACGTCATGCAGTGCGCGCCACCGCGGCCTCGGCCGAGCTCGTTGCCGGGGATGGTGATGACCTCGAAGCCCTTGGCGGAGAAGAAGTCGTTCGAGGCCGTGTTCCGCTCGTACGCGAGGACGACACCCGGTTCGAGGGCGAGGAGGTTCGAACCGTCGTTCCACTGCTCGCGCTCGGCGGTGAGGGAATCGGCGGGGACGGTGAGGACGCGAATCGCGTCGAAGCCGAGGGCGGCGGCGATGACCTCGTACATCTCCTCGGCGTCATGCACCGTGATGTCGAGGCCTCCCGAGCGGCCCGGGCGGATCACCTGGGTCGCGACCTTCCCGAGTCCGGCATACGCAGTGAAGGTCGCTTCGTCGAGCATCGTGAAGATCGTGTCGAGGTGCATCTGGGCGCGTTTCTTCTCGATCTGGAGGACGATGACCTCGCGCGCGGCGTCCCCGGCGAAAAGGCGGAGCGCGAGGCGCTCGATGCCCTGAGGGGTGGTGCGTTCGGAGGCGCCGATGATGAGGACGCCCTCGCCCGCGTTGAGGATGTCGCCGCCTTCGATCGTCGCCGAGCCGTCGAGCGTCCCGTGCTTCCAGAAGGGGATGCCCGCGGAGGCGAAACGCGGGTGGAGGCGGTAGACGATCTCCTGGTTGATCGTCTCCCTGCGGCGGGCGGGCTTGCGCATCGAGGAGACGGCGACGCCGCCGGCGATCCACGAGGAGGTGTCGCGCGTGAAGAGGTGGTTCGGGAGCGGGGCGAGGATGAAGTCGTCGAGGGCCATCGCGCCGATCCACGCCGAGCGCGGTTCCGCCGCGCGTTCGAGGAGTTCGCGTTTCGTGAGGCCGCCGATGAGGACTTCGGCGAGCTCCTCGGCTTCGAGGGAGGCGCCGAATTCCCTGAGGGCGTCGAGGGCGGCGGGCCCGACGGTCCGTTCGGTGAAGACGAGTTCGAGGGCCTCTTCGCGGCCACCGGGAACTTCGAGCGCCTCGGCGAGGAGGTCCGCGAAGTCGAGGACCTCGATGCCGCGCCCGCGCATGACGGCGGTCATCGCATCGTGCTCGGCCTGGGCGCGCTCGAGCCAGATGAGGTCGTCGAAGAGGAGCTCCCCCATGTTCGAGGGCGTGAGCCGGTTCATCTCCTTGCCGGGCCGGTGCGTGAGGACCGAGACGAGTCGGCCGACCTCGGAGACGACGTGGGGCTGCATGCGAGTGGGCTTCCCTTCGGTGCGAGCGCACCGGGGCGGGAGCGTGCGGTCCCGCCCCGGTGGGGTCATTCGGCCGCGCGCTCGGCGGCCTCGACGACGTTCATGAGGAGGAGGGCGCGAGTCATCGGCCCCACTCCGCCCGGGTTCGGCGAGAGCCAGGCCGCGACCTCGTCGACGCCGTCGGCGACGTCCCCGAAGAGGCGCGACTTGCCGTTCTCGCCGAGGACTCGGGAAACACCGACGTCGAGGACGACGGCTCCCGGCTTCACCATGTCCTTCGTCACGAGGCCGGCCGAGCCGGCGGCTGCGACGACGACGTCCGCGCGCGACACCTGAGCGCCGAGGTCGGCGGTTCCCGTGTGGCAGACGGTGACGGTCGCGTTGATCTCGCGGCGCATGAGGAGCAGGCCGATGGAGCGGCCGACGGTGACGCCGCGGCCGACGACGCACACGTCCTTGCCGGCCAGGTCGATCCCATGACGGGTCATGAGCTCGATGACGGCGCGAGGCGTGCACGGCAGCGGGGAGTCGATCGGGCCGGAGGCCCGGAGGACGAGGCGCCCGAGGTTCGTCGGGTGGAGGCCGTCCGCGTCCTTGGCCGGGTCGATGCGCTCGAGGACCGCGTTCTGGTCGATTCCCTTGGGCAGGGGGAGTTGGACGATGTAGCCGGTGCACGCCGGGTCGGCGTTGAGCCGGTCGACGGCCGCCTCGATTTCCGCCTGCGTCGCGGTCTCGGGGAGGTCGACGCGGATCGAGGCGATGCCGACCTCCGCGCAGTCGCGGTGCTTGCCGGCGACGTAGGCGACCGAACCGGGGTCCTCACCGACGAGGATCGTCCCGAGGCCGGGGACGACTCCCCGTTCACGCAGGGCGCTCACCCGTTCGGCGAGTTCGGACTTGATCTCGGCCGCTGTCGCCGTCCCGTCGAGGACCCTCGCGGGCCCGGCCCAGGGCGCCCTCATTCGCCGAGCCCGGCGTAGAGCGGGTGGGCGTCGGTGAGCGCCTTGACGCGGGCGCGCAGGCCTTCGACATCGACGGAGGCGCCGGATGCTCCCTGGACGAGGGTCGTCCCGATGATGTCGGCGACCTCGGCGAAGTCCTGCGTGTCGAAGCCGCGGGTCGCGAGCGCCGGCGTGCCGATGCGCAGACCCGAGGTGACCTTCGGGGGGCGCGGGTCGAAGGGCACCGCGTTGCGGTTGACGGTGATGCCGACCTCGTGGAGGAGGTCTTCGGCCTGCTGGCCGTCGAGGACGGAGTCGACGAGGTCGACGAGGACGAGGTGGACGTCGGTTCCGCCGGTGACGAGCTTGACGCCCGCGGCCTTCGCGTCATCCGCGCCGAGGCGCTCGGCGAGGATCTGCGCGCCCTCGAGGGTGCGCCGCTGGCGGTCCTTGAACTCCTCGGTCTGGGCGACCTTCATGGCGATCGCCTTCGCGGCGATCGCGTGCATGAGGGGGCCGCCCTGCTGTCCGGGGAAGACCGCGGAGTTGAGCTTCCTGCCCCATTGCTCGCCGCGCGAGGAGAGGATCATGCCCGATCGGGGGCCGCCGAGGGTCTTGTGGACCGTCGTCGTCACGACGTCGGCGTGGGGGACGGGGCTCGGGTGGAGCCCGGCGGCGACGAGTCCGGCGAAGTGGGCCATGTCGACCCAGAGGGCGGCGCCGACTTCGTCGGCGATCTCGCGGAATGCCGCGAAGTCGAGGTGGCGCGGGTAGGCGGACCAGCCCGCGATGATGACCTTCGGGCGTTCGCGCAGCGCCGCTTCGCGAACCTGCTCGGGCTCGATCCGCATCGTCTCACGGTCGACCTCGTAGGCGACGGCCCTGTAGTTCTTGCCGGAGAAGTTGATCTTCATGCCGTGGGTGAGGTGACCGCCGTGGGCGAGGGAGAGGCCGAGGATCGTGTCACCGACGTTCGCCATCGCCATGAGGGCGGCGGCGTTCGCCTGCGCGCCCGCGTGGGGCTGGACGTTCACGTAGTCCGCGCCCTCGAAGACCTGCTTCGCGCGCTCGATGGCGAGGGATTCGGCGACGTCGACGAATTCGCAGCCGCCGTAGTAGCGCTTGCCGGGGTAGCCCTCCGCGTACTTGTTCGTGAGGACCGAGCCCTGCGCCTCGAGGACCGCGCGGGGAACGAAGTTCTCCGAGGCGATCATCTCGAGGGTCGTCCGCTGACGCTCGAGCTCCTGGTCGAGGACCGCCCGGATCTCGGGATCGAGCTGGGCCAGTGTCATGTCATTGAGGGAATCCATAGGGTTCTCCTGATTCTCGAACCGCCGATTTCTCGGTTGACATCTGGGCCCAGGCGGGCGGCCTCGATGCCTGTTCATCGCTCCCCGGTGGTTTCCCACCTGTTCGCCAGTCACGACTCTCCCACCCTATCGCGCCTCAGCGCCGGGGCGCAGCGTCGTCCGCCGCCGCCCCCGCCGAGAGCATTACCTCTACGCCCCGAGAGCATTACCTCCACCCCATCGAGAGCATTACCTCTACGCCCCGAGAGCATTACCGGCACGCCCCGAGAGCATTACCCCCACCCCATCGAGAGCATTACCTCTACGCCCCGAGAGCATTACCGGCACGCCCCGAGAGCATTACCCCCACCCTGTTGGCACGTCCGGAACAAGGCTCGAGGGCTGGGCATCACCCAAACTCCGCGCCCGCACGAAGCCCTCGCGGGCAACAAGTAATGCTCTCGGCGGCTGAAGGTAATGCTCTCACGGGAGAGAGGGGCGGGAGTGGGAGAGAGGGGGTGGAATGGCGGGGGCTGAGGGGGTATAACTGAAGGAGCATACCCCTTAGGGGTATAAGGAGGATGATTCTCAATGCACCCGCACGCGCACCCGGGCGGAGCAGGACACGCCCACGGGCACACCCCGGACGCCCCCGCGTCCCGCTCCGCGAGCCGCCGCCTCAGCGCGGCCGTTGCGATCACAGGCTCCGTCCTCGTCGCCGAACTCGTCGCAGCCTCCCTCTCAGGCTCCCTCGCCCTCGCCGCCGATGCCGGGCACATGGCCGTCGACTCGACCGGCCTCCTCGTCGCCCTCGTCGCCGCCCGCCTCGCCGCCGCACCGCGCACCGACAATCACTCCTGGGGCTTCGCGAGGGCCGAAGTCCTCGAGATCGGAAGAGCACACGTCTGAACTCCAGTCACGAGATTCCAT
>CAZJTN010000009.1:0-19131 GCA_964548945.1 uncultured Schaalia sp. | reverse complement strand
GCGCGGCCGTTGCCGCGGCGCCCGCGTTCGCGCCCTGGACGTTGCCCTCGTGCTGACGGTAGGCGACGCTCGCCTCGGGCAGGATCACCCATTTCAGGCCGATCGCGCGGGCGATCGCGTACAGGTACCAGTCGTGCACGCCGATCCGGGAGTGATCGAGGCGCGAGAGGGCCTCGACCATGCGGATGTGGGCTCCGGGGGAGAAGAGGTAGGTGGACCCGGGCCCGGCGGCTTCGAAGATGTGGTCCCACCTGCGCTGCGGCTGATCCTTGCGGATGAGGCGGCGGGCGCCGGAGGCGTCGAAGCTCTCGACGTTCGAGGAGACGGCGTCCGCCCCGGAGGCGATGGCTCCGAGTTCGAGGAGGAGCTTGTCCTCGCGCCACAGGTCGTCCTGGTCGGAGAAGGCGATGGCCGAACCGTCGGGGACGTGGGACGTGAAGAGGTGGAGGAAGTTCGCGGTGACCCCCGGGGGGCCTCCGCGCGGCTCCAGGACGCGGATCCTCGGGTCGGCGGCGGCGCGCGCGAGGAGGTGCTCGCGCGTGCCGTCGCTCGAGCCGTCGTCGGACACGACGAGCGCGACTTCGACCCCGCGCTGGCCGAGGATGGAGTCCACCTGCGCGTCGATCCATCGGCGGCCGTTGAAGGTCGCCATGAGGACCGTGACGCGCGGCGTCTCCCGGGCCGGCGCGGGGGGAGTCTCAGTCATCGGGTTCGGGCGCCGCTCAGTGGCCCTCGGCGGCGTACTTGGCTTCGACGGCCTCCTTGAGGGGCGCCCACCAGGCCTCGTTGCGCGTGTACCAGTCGATCGTGTCGGCCAGGCCCGAGCGGAAGTCCGTGAAGCGCGGCGACCAGCCGAGCTCCTCGCGCAGCTTCGTGTTGTCGATCGCGTAGCGCAGGTCGTGGCCCGGACGATCCGCGACGTGGTCGAAGTCGTCGGGTGCGAAGCCCATGAGCTCGTTGAGGATCATGACGACATCGCGGTTGTTCGTCTCGCCGTCCGCGCCGATCAGGTAGGTCTCGCCGATCCGGCCGTGCATGAGGATCTCCCACACGGCCGTGTTGTGGTCGCGCACGTGGATCCAGTCGCGCACGTTGAGGCCGTCGCCGTACAGGCGCGGGCGCACTCCGCGCAGGCGGTTCGTGATCATGCGGGGGATGAACTTCTCGATGTGCTGGTAGGGGCCGTAGTTGTTCGAGCAGTTCGAGATCGTCGCCTCCACCCCGAAGGAGCGCACCCAGGCGCGCACCAGCAGGTCCGAGCCCGCCTTCGACGAGGAATAGGGCGAGGAGGGGTTGTAGGGGGTCGTCGGCGTGAACTTCGCCGGATCGTCGAGCTCCAGGTCCCCGTAGACCTCGTCGGTGGAGATGTGGTGGAAGCGGACCTTGTGCCGGCGCACCGCCTCCAGGAGGGTGTAGGTGCCCACGAGGTTCGTCCGGATGAAGGGCGAGGGGTCGTTGAGCGAGTTGTCGTTGTGGGACTCGGACGCGAAGTGCACGACCGCGTCGGCGCCCGCGACGACGGAGTCGACGAGATCGGCGTCGGCGATGTCGCCCTCGACGATGGTCAGGCGCCCCGCCTGATCCTCCGTCACATCGGTGAGCGAACCGCGGTTGCCCGCGTAGGTGAACTTGTCGAGGACGACGACGTCGACGTCGCCGTGGTCCTCGAGAAGCGTATGAACGAAATTCGCTCCGATGAAACCGGCACCACCGGTGACGACGATCTTCACGACGAACCCCTTACGAGTAGTGGACTGACCCGGCAATTATGCCGCACCCGCCCCGAAGGCCCGGGCATTTCCCTCAGATCCGGGGTTTTCTCAGGGAATTGCCAGGGGGCTGCGGTCATTCCTTCACCTGGAGGAGGTCGCGTCCGAGGGTGAGCAGGCCCCGAGAGCAGCGCGAGTACCTGCCGCTCGCCGCCTCGGAGAGGATCGTCGGGATCCGGGAGAGCCTGCCCGTCGGCATGAGGTTGCGGGCTCGCTGGTGGGCGGCGGCCTCGCGAAGGCGCGCGCGGTCCTCCTCCGAGCCCCGCCCGGTCTTCTCCGCGTAAGCCGAGGCTGAGGTGGCGCGCACAAGTCGGCGCCGGTCGTCGTCCGGGTCGGGTTCGAGCATCCGCCTGGCCCTGGCGAGGGGGGACTCCTTCTTCGCGCCGATCTGGTTGTTCTCGTGCTGACGGTAAAGGGTGAGGGCCTCCGGGAGGAGGCGCAGGGAGTGGTCGAGGGCGGCGAGCAGGGCCAGCCATTCGTCGTGGATCCAGCCTTCGGGCACGGGCATCGCCGCCCGCGCGAAGGCCCCGTCCACCGCGGCGGTCGCTCCGGTGACGAGGTTGCGCTTCAAGAGGACGGCGAGGGCGTCGCCCGCCCGGAGGTTGTCGCGCTCCCATCGGCTCGCGCGCAGCTCGTCGAGGAGGAGGGCGCCGAGGGACTCCCCCGTCGCATCGACGAGCAGGGCGTCGGAGTGGACGAGTTCGACTCCGTCGAGGGCTGCGAGGAGCCTTTCGACCTTTTCGGGCAGCCAGATGTCGTCCTGGTCGCACAGGATGACCGCATCCCCCGTCGTCGCCGAGATGGCGTCGGCGAAGTTGGCGCGGACCCCCAGGCCCGGGCGGTGCCGGCGGATGACGAGGTCGATCCCGGAGCCCGCGAGCATCGATTCGACGATGTCGACGGTCGCGTCGTGCGAATCATCGTCGCCGAGGACGATCTCATCGACTCGGCGCGTCTGGGCGAGGATCGAGGCGATCTGCTCGCCGATGAAGCGCTCGCCGTTGTACGTGCACAGGGCGACCGAGACCCTCAAGGGGGACTCCTGATCGTTCCCGATGGTCGTCATACGAGCCCCTCTCGTGTCGTTCCCGCACCGCCTGGTGGGCAGGCTACCCCGCGGAGGACGCGGCCCGCGAGCCCCGCGCAGGGAGGCTGCGGAGAAGCCTCGTGATGGATGCCTCTTGCGTCCGGATGGGAGTTCAGTTCATGCTGATTCACTGACGATTGCCACTCCATTCACTCCAGCCGCAGGATCCCCCGTGCATACCCACTCCCTTCGACGCTCGCTCGTCCTCGTCCTCGTCCTCCTCCTCGTTCCCCTCGGAGTGCCCGGAGTCTTCGCCCCCTCGTACGGCGCGGCGCAGACCCTCACCCCCTCCGCCATCCCCCGCCCTTCGGGAGCCTGGGTCGCGAGCGGCGCGAACTGGAAGTGGCGATTGCCCTCCGGTGCATATCTGAAGAACTCGTGGGCGAGGATCGGCTCCGCCGACTACTACTTCGACGCCGCCGGCGTCATGGCGACCGGATGGCGGCGACTGGACGCCTGGTACTACTTCACCGCCTCGGGCGCGAAGGCCACGGGTTGGCTGCCCTGGAAGGGCGATTGGTACTACCTCGACCCGTCCAGCGGGAAGATGGCGACCGGCTTCGTGTCAAACGGCCAGAAGCGCTACCTCCTCGGATCCGAAGGGGCGATGACCCTCGGCTGGAGTCGGGCCGACGACGACTGGTATTACGCGGATCCCGAGGAGGGCGGCGCCCTCGCCACCTCTCCCCGCGCATTGTCGGACGGGAGCTACGCCTTCGACTCCTCGGGGAGGATGACGACCGGCTGGGCCCGGATCTTCGGGCGCTGGCAGTACTTCGACGCTTCGGGCCGCAGACTCCACGGCTGGCTCCTCGACCGCGGCTCCTGGTACCGCCTCGACCCGGTGAGCGGGGACATGATGACCGGCTGGGTCGCGGTCGCAGGCGCCTGGTACCTCCTCGACCCCTCGACCGGTGCCATGACGACCGGCTGGGCGAGGATCAACGACTCCTGGTACTGGCTCGACCCGGTCAGCGGCGCAATGGCGACTGGCACCGTGACGGTCGAAGGGCGCCCCAGCGTCTTCGACTCCTCCGGCAGGTGGCTCTCCTACGCCGATCAGCATCCGATCATCGCCCGGCCCAGCGCGTCGAAGATCCTGCTCGTCGAGGAGATGACGAGGGCTTACGGGGATGCCGGCGCCCGCTATCCCGCGCAGGCCCTCGGCGCGGGCGGGGCCGGAGACATCACGACATTCGCGACGATCCTCTACGAGGAGGCCGTCGCCGAGGGCATCAGCCCCGAACTCGTCTTCAGCCAGGCCATGAAGGAGACCGGATGGCTGCGCTTCGGAGGGGACGTCCGAGCCGGGCAGTTCAACTTCGCCGGCATCGGCGCCACCGGCGAAGGCGCCGCTGGAGCCTCATTCCCCTCCGTGCGCATCGGGCTGCGGGCCCAGATCCAGCACCTGCGCGCCTACGCCGACCCTCAGGCGAGCCCCGCCCGGCTCGCCCGTCCCGTGGTCGATCCGCGTTTCGCCTACGTGCGCAAGGGCTCGGCGCCCTGGATCGAGCACCTCGGAGTCCAAGAGAACCCGAACGGCACCGGATGGGCGACCGCGAAGAACTACGGCTACGACCTCGTCTCGATGATCGAAGCCTATTTCTGAGCGGGGGCCGGGGCGGGTATGACCATCCGCCGACGTCGCGGTTGAGTCGGAATCGATCCCGACTCTCAGCCCTGGGAGTCCTCCAGCAGGGACTTCACGTATTCCTCAAGCCGCATCATCGAATCGGCCGGTTCGAAGCCTGTCGCTTCGATCTTGGTGAGGTCGAGCGCCGACGCCAAAGGCCTGGGCGCCGTCCCGTCCCGTCCTGCGAAGTACTCCTGCGTCGAGACGGGGGTCACCTCGTTCGGATCGTGACCGGCGAGCTCATACACCCGCTTGGCGACATCCGCCCAAGAGACGACATCGCCCTCACCTGAAAGGTTGTAGGTGCCGTATTCCGGCGCGGAATCGAGCAGATGGATGATCCCGGCCGCGAGGTCGATCGTGAAGGTGAGACGCCCCGTCTGATCGGAGACGACTGAAGGGCGGATGCCCTGACGGGCGAGTTGAACCATTTGCCGAGGGAAGTTCTTGCCATCGCCGACGACCCAACTGGTGCGCACGAGGTAGTGCTTCGGCGTCGACGTCACCGCGGCATCACCTCCGGCTTTCGCCTGCGCGTAGACGCCCAGGGGGCTGGGATCCTCATCCTCACGGTGAGGGGAGTGCAAACCGTCGAAGACGTATTCGGTGGAGATGTGCACGAGGGTGAGGCCGTGCGCGGAGGCGGCCCTGGCGAGATTCGCCGGACCGGTGGCGTTGGCGCGCCAGGCGAGCGGCCGGCCCTCCGGCGTCTCCGCGCCGTCGACGTTCGTCCATGCTGCGGCGTTGATGATGATGTCGAAACGGGACCAGTCGAAGGCGCTCATCGCGCGCGCGTCGGAGATGTCGACCTCGGGCAGGTCCACGCCGCTCGCCTGGAATCCGGCTCGGGGGAGCTGACGCATGAGCTCGCGGCCGAGCTGCCCGTTCGCGCCGGTGACGAGGACCCTCTTGCCCGCGGGCGCGGGCGCTGGGAAGGGGACGACCTCGCCGAGCCGGGGGTGGGCCTTGTCCTTGTCGGAGATGATCGCCTCCTCAAGGGGGATCGGCCAGTCGATCGCCGCGGTCTCATCGGCGAGGTTGAGGAAGGTGTAGCGCGCCTCGGGCGACCAGTGGTCGTTGACGAGGTAGGTGTAAGCGGTGTTCGGCTCGAGGGTCTGATAGGAGTTGGCGACGCCCCTGGGCACGTAGACCGCGACCGAGGGGTCGATGATGGTCGTGTAGACGGTCCCGAAGGAGGGGCCCTCGCGCAGGTCGACCCAGGCGCCGAAGACCCGGCCGGTCGCCACCGACACGAACTTGTCCCAGGGTTCGGCGTGGATGCCCCGGGTGACGCCGACCTCGTCATTGAAGGAGATGTTGTTCTGCACGGGATGGAAGTCCGGCAGTCCGAGTGCGATCATCTTCTCGCGCTGCCAGTTCTCCTTGAACCACCCGCGGTTGTCGCCGTGAACCGTCAGGTCGATCCTCAAGAAGCCGGGGATCGGGGTCTCCTCGATTCCGAGGGGCTTCCCGGTGATGGAATCAGACATGAACACTCCTCGACGACATCGGCCGCTCCGGACGCGGCTGAACCCATCCCAGGATAGTAGTGGACTCGCCCGGAGCCGGTGAAGACTCCGCGGTCGGCGCCGGACTCGCCGAACCCGACGGCTCCGGCCCCCACCCGAGCTGGGCATAATGGTTTTCACGACCCCCACGCCCCATCGATGCTGAAGGAGCCACATGATGAAGGGCATCATCCTCGCCGGAGGTTCGGGCACTCGCTTGAACCCGATCACTCTGGGGACCTCGAAGCAGCTCGTCCCCGTCTACGACAAGCCGATGATCTACTACCCCCTGTCGACTCTCATGCTCGCGGGGATCCAGGATGTTCTGGTCATCACGACGCCGCACGACGCCCCGAGCTTCCACCGCCTCCTGGGGGACGGCTCGCAACTGGGCGTGAACATCACCTACACGGTTCAAGAGGTGCCCAACGGCCTCGCCCAGGCCTTCGTGCTGGGCGCCGAGCACATCGGATCCGAGGCGGCCGCCCTCGTCCTGGGTGACAACATCTTCTACGGGCCGGGCATGGGCACCCAGTTGCGCCGCCACGTCGACCCCGACGGGGGCGCCGTGTTCGCCTACCACGTGTCCGATCCGAGCGCCTACGGCGTCGTCGAATTCGACGAGGACTTCACCGCCTTGTCCATCGAGGAGAAGCCCGCTCATCCGAAGTCGAATTACGCGGTGCCCGGCCTGTACTTCTACGACAACGACGTCGTCGAGATCGCGAAGAACCTCAAGCCCTCGGCGCGTGGGGAGTACGAGATCACCGACGTGAACCGCACCTACCTGGAGGCCGGCAGGCTCAAGGTCGAGGTCCTGCCCAGGGGCACGGCCTGGCTCGACACCGGCACCTTCGACTCCCTGGCCGACGCCACCGCCTTCGTGCGCACCGTCGAGGCGCGCCAGGGCATGAAGATCGGCGCCCCCGAAGAGGTCGCCTGGCGCATGGGCTTCATCGACGACGAGGGGCTGCGCGAACGCGCCGAACCCCTCGTCAAATCCGGATACGGCCAGTACCTCCTCGATCTTCTCAACCGGGACTACGTCTGAGGGTTCCCAGCGCCTCTCGGCCCGGTGTTCTTCGGGGGCCGGTCCGAGGGGCTTCGGCGGCAGAGGACGGCCGCTGTGAGACAATCGGACGATCCGGCGGCGCGGCGCATCGGCCCTTCTCACCGCCGAGGAAGGACGATTCCGATGGCATTGGACATGATCGACGACCCCGAGCTCCTCACCCGGATTCAGAAGTCCCTGGTGAAGATGCTCGAAGACATGGATGCGGCGTGCCGCGCCCTGGGCATCCCCTATTCCGTGTACGGGGGGACGATGATCGGCGCGATCCGCCACGGCGGATTCATCCCCTGGGACGACGACATCGACGTCCTGATGACGCGCGCGGACTACGAGCGCTTCCTCGCTCAAGCCCCCGCGATCATGGGGCCGAAATACCGCTTCGACAATACCCGCACCCTGCCCGAGTACCCGTACATGTTCACGAAACTCGGTTTCAGCGGCACCCTCCTCATCCCCGAGTTCGCGAAGAACGCGCGCTACCGGATGCCGATCTGCCTTGACGTCCTGCCCCTCGACACCGTTCCCGCCGACCCCGCCGCGTTCAAGAAGCAGTCGCGCGCGACGTGGTTGTGGGGAAGGCTCCTCTACCTCACGGGCACGCCGACCCCGATGCTCATCAACACCCACGGCATCAAGCGCCTCGCCATCCATACGGCGACAGGCATCGCCTACTACGGCATGAAGCTCCTGCGGATCACCCCGCGCCGCCTCCAGAAGCGCTTCGATGCAGCCGCGCGCAGGCACGAGGGTGAGGACACCGGGCGCTACACGGACTTCTCAATGCGCGATCCTGAGAATTGGGCGGTCGACCTCGATGAGATCCAGCCGACGCTGGATGTCCCCTTCGACTCCATCACCGTGCAGATCGCACCCGCCTACGATGCGATGATGCGCCGCACCTACGGCGACTACATGCAGCTGCCGCCCGTCGAGCAGCGCCGCAATCACAAGCCCGTCGAGGTGGACTTCGGCCCCCTCGAGGGCGCCTTCTGAGGGGCCGGGATGATCGGCTCCCCCCGGGAAGGGGCGTCCTCACTCGGAAGGGACTACTTCTGGAACACCGCATGGTCCTTCATGGTCGCGGGCGCGACGGTCATCATGCTGGTCGTCGTCACGCGGACCATGGGAGTCGCAGCTGCGGGAGTGTTCTCGATCGGTCTGGCGATCGGCCAGCAATTCCAGACCCTCGGCATGTACGAGGTCCGCACCTATCACGTGACCGACGTGCGAGAACGATTCCCCTTCGGGACGTATCTGGCGGTCCGCATCCTCACGGTCCTCATGATGGTCCTCGGGATCCTGGCCGCTTCGCTGGTGTTCGGATCGGATCCGGGCGACGCCGCACTCATCGCCTTCGTCGCCCTGCTGCGTGTCTTCGACGCGGTGGAGGACGTCTACTACTCCGAACTCCAGCGCCAGGGGCGCCTCGACATCGCCGGACGAGCCGGTTTCATACGCTCCTTCGTGACGACGGCGGTCTTCTCCGTCGGGATCTGGGCGAGCGGCAGTCTGCTCATCACGACCGGCATCACCTTCCTCGTCTCCCTGTTCACGATGCTCGCAGTCTTCATCCCGCCGTCGCGGGCCCTGTTCCCCCTGCGCCCCATCTGGACGGGCGAGGGGCTGCGCTTGGTCCTGCTCCTGTGCCTGCCGCTGGCGCTCGCCTCCTTCATCTCCATCTACCTGGCCAATGCCCCGCGCTTCGCGATCAGTCACTTCCTCGATATGGAGCTCCAGGGGTATTTCGCCCTCCTGTTCATGCCCGCCTTCGCCATCAACCTCCTCTCGACGATCGTGTTCCGGCCCCTACTGACGAGGATGGCGGCCCTGTGGCTCTCCTCGGACGTGCGGGCCTTCCTCGGGATCGTCTGCAAAGGACTGGCCGCCACCCTCGCCTCCTTCATCCTCGTCGGCGGCCTCACCTTCTTCCTGGGCGTTGCGATCCTCAACCTCGTGTCGGGCAAGGACGTCTCCTCCTACCTGCTCGAGCTGATGATCCTCGTGTTCGGCGGCGCGATGAACTCCGCGAGCGTGATCCTGTACTACGCGCTCACGACGATGCGCCGGCAGTCCCATGTCTTCACCGGCTACGCGATCGCGGCCCTCGCGATCACGGCGCTGCTCGTCTGGCTCGTCCCCTCCCACCAGCTCCTCGGCGCATCCATCGGCTACGCCGGCGCCATGACGATCCTCAGCGCCTACTTCGGGCTCGCCCTCCTCGTGGGCCTGCGCGAACCCCGGGAGGTCGGAGAGGGCCCGGACGACGGCCGTTGATAGAATCCGCGGAACGGATCCACTCCGAGAATCAGCCCCTTTACCGTCCCCGATGCGCACCTGGAGGTTCCCGCGTGATCACCGACCTCGTTCGAACCGCACTCGCACTGTTCGACCGGAACGGGACCGGCTCTCGCGCCCCCTTGTCACCGCGGCGCGTTTTCTGGACGGCGTTCAGTGCATTTCTGATCCTCACGACTGCGTGGTCCCTCTACAATCCGCTGACGGCTTCCCCCGATGAGCAGTCGCACATCAAGAAGGCCGCCGCCACCGCCTACGGTCAGGTCTTCAACGACAAGATCCTCGTCGACCGCGTCGTCGACATCCCCGAGGTCTACTCCGATGTCGCCTACTACCTGTGCAACGCTTTCGAACCGGACACTCCGATCTCCGAGTGCGACGACTCCCTCGTCGACACCCAGGAGACTGCGAGCGGATGGGTGGAGGCCCCGACTCCGGCAGCCCGCTACAACCCCCTGTACTACGCGCTCGTATCGTGGCCGGCGCTCCTGTCCCACGATCGAGCGAGCATCTACCTGATGCGCATCCTCTCAGGGGCGCTCGCCTCCTTCTTCCTCGCCCTCGGCTTCCGTTCCTTGAGTCAGGCCCGCCTATCCTCCCTGCCCTTCGCGCTCGCCGCGTCCGGCCTCACGCCGATGGTCTTCTTCCTCGCGGGGTCGGTGAACCCGCAGGCCCTCGAGTTGTCCTCGGCCTTCGCCCTGTGGTGCCAACTCCTCCTCGTCATCCGCAGGACGGAGCTCGAAGACCTCGGCCCGCGAATGTGGATGCTCGCCTTCATCGCGAGCGTCTTCGCCAATTCCCGTGGCCTCACCCCCTTCTTCATGGCCCTCGGCCTCATCGGCGTCATCGTTCTCCAACCGTGGGCGAGGACCTGGTCGATCATCCGTGATCGCCGTTCCTGGCTCCCGATACTCCTCACCTTCCTCGCGACTCTCGCGGCCTCGGTCTGGATCCTCGCGACCGGGAACCTCACGAGCGAAGAGCCGCCCGCATCGGGCGTGACCGCCCGTTTCGTCGCGATGTACACGCTTCGGCATACGGACGACTACATCGTTCACGCCGTCGGCTCCTTCGGGTGGCTCCACGCCCCCATGCCGCTGTGGGCGATGCTCCTCTTCGTCAGCGCATTCATCGCGGGCCTCCTCCTCGTCTGGGTCTTCGCCGGGTGCCGCGAGCGCGTCGTCGTCTTCTCCTCCGCACTGCTCTTCTGCCTCGCCGTGCCGATCCTCCTTCACGCCTCGCAGGCGACGAGCCTCGGGATCATCTGGCAGGGGCGCTACATCCTGCCGATGATCATCCTCATCCCGGTGATGGCCTCCTTCGTGCTCGACGACGCCGCCGTTTTCCCGGCCGCTCCCACCGCTCGGGCACTGAGCGCCTGGGCATTCGTGTTCTGGCTGGTGCAGGCCGATTCAATCCTCTTCAATCTCCACCGCCAGCTCATGGGCGTCGCAGGGACGTGGAAGCTCTACCTCTCGCCCTGGCAGCCTCCGCTGCCGCTGTGGACGCTCCCCCTCGTCCTCGGATCGTCTTTCGTTCTGATATTCCTCCTCCTCACCCGAGGGGGTCGCTCCTGCGCAAAGGACGCCATTTCCAGTGAAAAGGGGCCCGCGCACCACCGGGCCTGAGACGAACAGGCGGTCCCCGAGGCCGCAGGGAGCGGTGATCGGGGCCTCGCGAGGCCTTAACGGGCCGGGACAGCCGCTCAGTTCACGGTGCGGAACACCACCGCGTAGGCGAAGGCGGCGAGCGTGAAGGCGACGAGCAGCGCAGCAGCCCCCCGTCCGTTGAAGCGCTTCGCCGCAGGCAGGCACAGGAGGGGCGCAAGGACCATGACGTAACGGGAGAGCACATCGACGTGCGCGTGGAAGACCACGCCGAAAACCGCGATCGACATCGGGCCGATCGCCAGCAGGCTCAGGAGTCCCGCGCGGGCGAAAACCCGCTCAACGGCATCCGCATCGACGTCGAAGAGCGCAGTCGCGATGAGGGCCGCAAGAAGGCCCCAGGTGAGCAGGGAGACGAAAATCGATTCCGGCGTCGAGATCCCCCAGCCGCCGTTGCCCTGGAAGATGACCTTCAAGGCGTCATCGACGGTGGTCGCGAGGGTCTTGAGGGTGAAGGTCGGGGGGCCGTCGAGGGCGGGGCGATCAACGATGACACCGGTGAATCGACGGATCACGAGCCACGACAGAGCCGCAGCGAAAGAGATCACCGTCATCAGGGCGAGGTCCCGGACGCGGGGCCGGGCGCCCGCGGCACGATCGGAGCGCCTCGAGCGAAGCGCGTTCCAGAAGAGGAAGAGGAGGGCCGCGACAACGGCGAAGACGTTCTGGAGCTTGACGATCGAGAACAGCGAGGAGACCACTATGAAGACCCAGGGCCTCGACTCCCCGCGCGCGTACAGGAATGCGCTCGTCAGGATCATCGAGCCCGCGAGGAGGTTGAGGGCGTCGGGGGTGACGTAGGAGTTCGTCACCCTGAAGACCGGCATCGAGGCGACTGCGACGGGCAGTGCGATCGCGATGGCGGCGCGGGCGCCCAGCCGGTGCAGGCCCCACGCGAGTGCGAGCATCCCCAGGGCGAGCCAGAGGATGCCGGTCAGGCGCGCAGCGGTGAGCAGTTCGACCCCGGTGAGTCTCTGGATCGGCCAGGAGAGCCAGGCCGTCGTGAAGAAGTAGAGGGGCGAGTGGATGTCCGCAGAGGTGTACCCCTGGATGAAGGTGTCGGCGTCCGCGACCATTCCCCCGCACGGCCCCTGGTAGATCGTGTACTCGGGGACGAGGCCCGCTCCCCTGCAGGCGGCGAGCACGCGCGAATACTGATCGGTCTTATCGCCCGAGAGGACGACGTCCCAGCGGCGCGCTTTGTCGACGGCGTCGATGTATTGGAACTCGTCGTAGACCGATAGCGCGCGATGGAGCTTCATGAAGGGCGCGGTGAGCGCGGTGGCGGTGAGGGCGTAGAAGACGAGGAGAAGCAGGCCGACGCGCCGCACCCCTCCGGTCCCCGTCGCGAGAAGACGTCCACTCGTCTTCTTCTCCCCCCTCACGGGGAGGCGATCCTCGTGTCCTCGTCTCATCGCCGCTGATCGTGGAAGTCAACCATCGCCGTCGCAGGCTCGATCCCGGTGAAGCGGGCGTCGAGGGCGACGATTCCCCCGGACTCCATGCGCGGGCCGGGCATCATTTCGAAGCGCTTGCCCTTCTGGAAGGCGTCGATGACGCCCGTCAGGTGCGAGGGCTGGATTGCCGCGGAGATCACGTATTCGTTCGGCCGCAGCATCATCTTCGGGATTCGGAGGTCCACGTGGCCGCTTCCCGGCTCGAGCGTCACGGGGACGAAATCATCATCCAAACCGTGCAGGCCCCAGACGACGGCGCCCTCGGATGTGTCGATCGAAGCTCCGAAGACCGCTCCTTCGATCGCCCTCTCGCAGGTGTAGTGCATGCGGATCGTCGCCTCCTGCCCGACGTCGAGCCTGGAGACCGGGCGCCCTTGGGCGTCGAGGAGCTCGATCCTGTCGATCCGGGCCTCGCCGGTCCCGAAGTGGCGCCCCCCGCCCTCGACCTCTTCAACCTCGTTGGCGACGACGGAGTACTTGTCGATGACCTCGGCCGCTGGCCCCACCTCTTGGAGGCGACCGTGATCGAGCCACGCGACCTCGTCGCAGAAAGTGCGCATCTGCTCGAGTCCGTGGGAGACGACGACGACCGTCCGCCCCTCATCCCGGAACTCCGCGAACTTCGACATGCATCGGCGTTGGAAGGCCATGTCACCCACGGCGAGGATCTCGTCGACGAGGAGGATCTCCGGTTCGACGTGGATCGACACGGAGAAGCCGAGCCGGACGTACATGCCGGAGGAGTAGTTCTTCACCGGCTGGTCGATGAAGTCCCCGACTCCGGAGAAATCGACGATGTCGATGAACTTCTTCTCGATCTCCTTGCGGCTCATGCCGAGGATCGCGCCGTTCAAGAAGATGTTCTCACGTCCCGAGAGCTCGGGGTGGAATCCGGATCCTACTTCGAGCATGGCGGCCATCCGGCCTCTCGACGAGATCGTCCCCTCGTCGGGGGTGAGGATCTTCGCGATGCACTTGAGCAGCGTCGATTTGCCTGAGCCGTTGTGGCCGAGCAGCCCGAAGGTCGTTCCCTCGGGAACCTCGAGCGATACCTCGCGCAGCGCCCAGAAGTCCTCGTAGGTTCCTCGCGACCTTTGAAGGAAGGTCCTTTTGAGGGACTGGTTCCGATTCGTGTAGAGGCGGAATCTCTTCGAGACGCCGGTGGCGGTGATGGCGTGCTGGGGCATTGCGCTCAGAGCTCCTCAACGATGCGGGCCGAGTGGCGCGAGAAGAAGTGCGTCCCGATGAGGAACATGCCGAGCCCCCATGCGGTGCAGGCGCCGAGGACTGCGGCGGAGGGCGGCGTGAAGTCGTAGAGGCACGCGCGGAAGGCCTCCAGGAAGGTCTCGGCGGGATTGAGGCGGAAGAGGGTCGTGATCGGCAGCGGTTGGCCCCTGAAGGTCCATCCCATCTCGACGAGTCTGTTCTCCACGTCGCCGAGCATGCTCAGGGAGAAGACGACGCCGGAGGCGTACATCCACACCTGGTTGAAGATCTGCCACAGATGGGAGATGTCGCGGAAGTAGACGGTCGCGATCGAGAGGATCAGCCCCAGGCCGGTCGAGAAAAGAGCGGTTAGGAGCGTGATGAGCAGAAGGAGCGGGATCATCGGGATGACGCCGGGTCCGCCGACGATCAGGGAGATCACGACGAGGACGAAGAGTTCGAACATGAAGTCGACGACGAGGGCGAGGACCGCGGAGTAGACGAGGATCTGCCGGGGGAAGTAGACCTTCGTGAGAAGCCCCGCGTTGTCCACGAGGGAGTTCATGCCCTTGATGACGCCGCTGGACAGGAAGTTCCAGCACAGGACTCCGATGCCGATCCACAGGGCGAAGGAGTCGATGCCGGAGTTGCGGCCGGGCTCGACCGAACCGCGGAAGACGAGCCCGAAGATGACGGTGAAGACGATGACCGTGGCCAAGGGATTGATGAGCGACCAGAGGCGCCCCAGGGCGGTGCCCTTGAACTCGGAGGAGACGGAGCGCTGCGTGAAGCGCAGGGTGAGATCGGCGATCCTGCGCCACTCCCCCTTTCGCTCCTCTGTGATTCGGCTCATGGGACCGCTCCCTCCTGAGTCTGCGGATCGTCCACCGTCGTCGCAGGAGTCGTCCCCGTGGGTCCGGGGCCCGCGGGCCGCCACCACTGCCCCGAGAAGGCGTTCGCCGTGAAGGCGAGGATCCGCTTCGTCAAAGCATCGAGACCGACTGCGAGAGCGAGAACGAGAGCACAGATCGCCAGGAAGAAGGTGAGGACCTGAACGCGGTTGAAGCCCGCCCAGTCGATGCCCGACATGGTGAAGAGCTTGTAAATGACGACGTGGTGGACGAGGAAGATCGGATACGAGTACTTCGCAATGAGCTCGACGAGCGCCCTCAAAGGTCGGACGGACACGAGATCAGCGATGGCGATGAGGAGAATGTAGGCGGCGAGGCCGACGATCGTGGTCGACACATCCTTGAACGCCGCATGGTGCACCACCGAAGGGAGCGCGTTCGTGCCGAAGCGACCGAGCGCTTCGAATGCCACGAGCACGAGCGCTGAGGGGAGCGCCATGATCGGGCGGATACTCGCTGAAAAGCGGACGAGGTACATGCCGAAAACGAGCTCGGGCAGGCGGGTCGTGAAGACCACGGACATGGGGACCTCGGTGAGGCGGCCCAGTCCGAAGACGGAACCGAGGTAGAGGAGGGCGATGAGGAACCCCGTCATCTTCGGATGCCTGTCGATCGCCCAGGACAGCAGCGGGAACACGAGGTAGAAGATGATGATGAAGCCGAGGAACCATTCGCCCAGGAGGTATGCGGTCGTCACATTGAAGTTCGCGACGAGGCCGTCGATGCCCAGGACGGTCCAGATGAGGGACTTCACCGGCGCGGCGTTGAGCGGATGTCCCTTCGAGTCGATGAAGAAGTAGAGGGTTCCCAGGATCCAGGCGGTCCAGAACATCGGGTAGATGCCCTTGAAGCGCTTCCAGTAGAACGTCTTGAGATCGAAGGGGCGCCGATAGTTCAGAGCGAGGACGGTCCCGGAGATGATGAGGAAGAGGGAGACTCCCAGATCCCCGATGTAGACGCCGAAGGGGCGGTTCGCGAGGATGTAGCCGCCCTGGGAGAAGAAGGGGTTGTTGAAATGGGTGATGACAATGAGGATCGTCGCCATCGCGCGGACGAGCTCGATGGAGAAGACGCGTCCCCTCCTCGGCGGAGCCGAGGGGCCTCGGGAGGATCTCGGCGTCATCGCTGCCCGCCCCCGGTGATGGACGCCCTCGCCCTGTTGAACGCCCGATAGGCGGCCGCCGCCGCGGGGAGGAGGGGCTTGGGCAGCTTGCGGCGCACGCCGGCGCGCAGGACCCGCCATGCGGAGGAGTTGAGGATCCCCCACTTGACCATGTCGCGCTCCTTCGCGAGATTGGTGTGCAGCGCGAGGACCCGCGTGAGCTCGCGCGTGTAGAACGCGAGATTCGTGAGCTCGATGCGGGCGAATCGGTCGGAGAAGAGCCACCCGGAGAAGTATCCGGCGCTCTGTGCGACGTAGGCGTAGGAGCGTTCGATGGCGTGGCTGATCGTGCCGTCCCCGTCGAGGGGCTCGGGGGGGAAGTCCTCATAGGACCAGCCCTTGTCGAAGAGTGCCCTCATGGCGGCGGGGCGGAACCAGAAGGTCGATCCGAGGGGGGCGATCAGGCCCTTCTCCTCGTGGATCCTCACCTCCGCCCCGAGCTCCTTGAGCAGGGACTTCGTGTTCGCAAGATTCGGACCCCATGCGTAGGAGGAGATCGGGAAGTAGTCCCCGTGGTTCGGCGGCGTCGGCGACAGGAGGCCGAGGCGCGGCTCCCGCTCGAAGAGGGCGAGGACGTTCGAGACGAACTGCGACGTGGGCGCAACGTTCTCGAAGCACTTGATCGCGAATCCCTCCCCGACTGTTCCGGGCTGAACCTGGGCGACTTTCTTGTCGTGGATGAAGCAGGCGATGTCGTAGTCCATCACGAGGTCGGCGGCGCCAACGAGCAGGGCGGAGACGTCCCTCCCCCGGTTGACAATCCTGCGGACGATCACCCTTTGCGGAAGGTCCTTGCAGGCCTCCTCGACGAAGGCAGCCTTCTCCTCGGAGCCGACGGTGATGATGATATCGGCGTCCGCGGGCATCGATGCCGCGTAGTGGAGCATCTGGTCCAGGAGCTCCATGTAGTGCACATGCATGATGAGCGCGACCCTGCTCGGCTTCGGCTCGACGGCGACGGAGGCGGTCGGCAGCACGTAGGTGAGATGGAGGTTCTTCACGAGATCGGTGAGCTCGACGGTCCTCAGGAGGTTCTCCCAAATGAGGTCCGTGTCGTAATCTGTCTCATCGCGCAGGTACTCGTACAGGTCGAGTGCGGCGTTGCCGACGGCCTGGTAGAGGACGTCCTCGTAATCGTGGAAGAAGGAGCGCCGTTTGAAGATCGGGCAGCGGCGCTCGGCGATGAGCTTCTTCGCCTGGAAGATGACGGGGTGGGCCGTGAGCTCCTCCAGATCAGAGGTGTCGACGTACAGGCCGGAGCGGAAGCCGAGCTTCTCGAAGCGGGCGGTGAAGGGTTTCTCGTGCTTCGCCACCGAGTCGTGATAGTCGCGGATCTCAGGCATACCGTCCCAGTACGCCTGGAAGGCCTCGGATTCGACGAGGGAGCGCCGGTAAACGTGGAAGTGGGACTGGATGTGCGCGGGGATCCGGGCCTCTTCGGGCAGGGGGCCCTCGGGGCCGTCCACCGCGTGGAATCCGGTGATCCCCCAGAAGTCGAGGTCCCTGCCCGCCATCTCGGCGAACATCTCCTCGAAGGGATGGACCGGGCCCATGATGGTCGCGTTGAAGAGGACGAGCTCGTCGAAGTCGACGAGTCGGGTCCAGCCATAGGAGTCGAGCGCGGTCTTGTAGGCCCAGACGTCCAGCCCCTCGTTGTCACGGACGATGAGGCGATCCGCGAAGCGTTCGAGGCGCTCGCGCCCCTGCTCGTCGAGGAGGCCGTTGACGACGACGACGAGTTCCTTGAGATTCGGTCTCATTCCCTCGAGCAGCCGCTCGACGTAGGCGTCAACCCGCCCCTCGGCGTCGAAGAAGAAGAAGATCCCGAGTCGGGAAGGGGTGTCACCGAGGATCATTGGGCTCCCATCGAAGTGAAGTGACGGCCGGTCACTCGTTCCGTTCGCCTCCGGCGCGATCGGCCCCGAGGATCTGCTGGATCTTCGTTGCATCGCCCCATACTCCAGGCGAGTCGTAGGGGCGGTCCGGGAATGCCCCGTATTCGAGGGAGATGTCGAGGGAGTTGTCCGTGATGTAGCCCTCAACCCGTTCGGCGAGAGACATGGGCCGACCGGTGCAGGCGTTGATGATGCCGACGACCTCCTCCTGGTCGAGGATCGCGGCGATCTGATGGGCCAGGTCGTCGATGGAGATGAAGTCGTAGAGGTTCTTGCCGCTCGTGAAGGGGAAGGTCTTCCTCCCCTCTTCGGCGGCCGCGAGGAGCTTCGAGAAGATCGAGTTGCCGAACTTGTCGTCCCCGACGATGTAGTAGGCGCGGATCCACTGGAGGAGCGCGCCGTGGGCTTCTGCGGACAGCAGCGCGGTTTCGCGCAGGGCGTTCTTGGCGATGCCGTAGAGGGAGGCGGGGGCGCAGGGCGAGTGCTCGTCGATGGGGCCCTCCCAGTAGCCGACCTCGTGCATGGTCCCCATGACGGCGAGCTGCTTCAAGCCGCCGGCGTACAG
Source organism: uncultured Schaalia sp. (assembly GCA_964548945.1). Taxonomy (GTDB): domain Bacteria; phylum Actinomycetota; class Actinomycetes; order Actinomycetales; family Actinomycetaceae; genus Pauljensenia. The sequence goes on along the minus strand of CAZJTN010000009.1, from coordinate 904 downwards.
GTCCTCGATGAGGTGGTAGTGCTTGGCGAGGTCGTCGAGGTGGGCGGATGAGTTGTGCCTGAAGCCGTCGCGCCAGGCCATGTGGAGGACGGCGTCGGGACGGCCCATCTGCTCGTAGATGTCGGCGTCTCCGGAGAACAGGTCGATGCTCACGCGTTCCGCGCGTTCGTCGACGCCGTCGAAACGCACGTCGAGGGCCTTCACGTCGAGGCCCCGCTCGAGGAGGCTCTGCACGACGTGACGACCGATGTACCCACCCGCACCTGTGACGAGAACAGACTTGACCATGGTTCGGGATTGTATCAGCACGCCCCCTTCCCCCAGGGGCTCCGCACCGCTGAGAGGCGCCTTCGACCGGGGCCCGCGATCCCCGGGGTCCGATGCTCGCATCAGTGCTGGCGGAGGCCTCTGATCCGCCGGTACAGGGGAACGAGCCTCAGGGCGAGGCCGGGGGCCATGGTCGTGAGGAAGCGCCTGAGGGCCGTGCCCCCTCCGGATCGGCCCGATCCCGCCGATCGGGATTCGGCCGCGGCGGCCCGCCACCGGTCGAGGACGGTCTGCGCGTCCTCCCCTCCGGGAGGGAGGAGGTAACGGGTGTGGAATCCGGACTCGGCGATCGCCGAGGACAGGAGGAGGTCCTCCTCCCCGGGGCCGAGGGCGTCCAGGAGATCGGGGTCCCCCCCGGCGGCCGTCCTCACCGCCGGGCCGATCGACCCGATGCGGACGATGAAGGGGGAATCGGGCCGCGACGGGGGAAGAAGTCCGTCGTTGCTCGTCGTGATCCCCCATTCACCCGCGATCCTCCCGAGCCTAGCGGAGGCCTCGGGCCCCGGGATCCGGGCACACCGCTCCGCGGACTCGGGTGCTCCGATCAGAACCAGGCCGAGGCTCGAGCGGGTGCGGA
>CAZJTN010000008.1:0-19625 GCA_964548945.1 uncultured Schaalia sp. | reverse complement strand
GGCACAGCGCCAAGCTCCTGCGCGCCGACCAGCACGCCGTCGCCCTCGCCCTCGGATTCGAGGGCGAGGAGGCGGAAACCGAACTCCGCAGGCTCCTCACCGGCGCCGGCACGGAGATCGACGCGGCCGCCAGGCGCGTCGTCGACGCCGCGGAACGACAGGCGCCCTCCTGGGGCGCCGGAGCCCTCGCCCGCCGGGTGATCCGCGCGGTCGCGCCCGGACGGGGACGCGCGAGCGGGGCCTACGCGGCGACGATGATCTCGGAGACGACGAGCCTCGTCGACTCCCGTCTCGCCTTCCCCGCTCCCGCCCTCGCCTCGGACAGCGCGGCCGTTCTCGACCTCGCGCGCTGCTGCGCGGACACCGGGATCGATCCGGCGGGCTCCGCCCTCGACGCGATCTCCACCGCGGTGTGGAAGGGGGAGCACACGATCGCAGGCGCGTGGACCCCCGAACTCACGCGCTCCTTCGAAGCGCTCCTCGCCGCTCCCCGCGGCTTCGTCCGCGCCTGGACGCACTTGGAAACGACCGGCGTCGTCGACGCCTGGATCCCCGAATTCGCCGAGGTCCGTTCGCGCCCCCAGTCCGCCGCCTTCCATCGCTGGACCGTCGACCGCCACCTCGCCGAGACCGTCGCGCGAGCGAACGATGCGAGAACGGGAGTCGAGGCCTGGGAGTGGCCCTTCCCCGAGGCCATCGTCCCCTGGGAGAGCGTCCTCCTCGCCGCCCTCCTCCACGACCTCGGCAAGCGTTCCGGGGCGCACGGGCCCGACCATCCGGGCGTCGGAGCCGCCCTCGTCCCCGCCGTGCTCGAACGCCTCGGCCTTTCCCCGCGAGCCCCCGAAGTCGCGCTGCTCGTCGACCACCACCTCGTCCTCGCCGAGCTCGCGACGAAAGAGGACCCGAACGCGCCCGAGACCGCCGAGCGCCTCCTCAACGCAATCGGGGGGAGCGAACGCGCCCTCGCCGCCCTCGCCGTCCTCACGAAGGCCGACTCCCAGGGCGCCGGGCCCAAGGCCTGGACCGCCTGGCGGGCCGAACTCATCGCCTCCCTCGTGCGCTCCGCCTGGGCCCGCCTCGGGAGCGGCTCCGCCGTGCGTTAGGCTTGGACGAGTCCGCGGGGCCCGGCCCCGATGAGCCGGAACGAACGGGAGCCCTCAGTGTTCGGAAACCTCTCCGATCGGTTGACGCAGTCCTTCAAGCAGCTGCGCAGTCGCGGAGTCCTCACCGAGTCCGACGTCGACCAGGCGATCTCGGAGATCCGACGCGCCCTCATCGACGCCGACGTCGCGCTCCCCGTCGTCCGGCAATTCACGACCGAGGTGCGCGAGAAGGCCTACGGCGCCGCGCGCTCGAAAGCGCTCAACCCCGGCCAGCAGGTCATCCGCATCGTCCATGACGAGCTCGTCGAGGTCCTCGGCGGACAAACGCGCGAGCTCCGATTCGCCGACCGAGGCCCGACCGTCTTCATGCTCGCAGGCCTCCAGGGCGCCGGAAAGACGACGCTCGCCGGCAAGCTCGGAAAATGGCTGAAGGAGGAGGGCAAGTCCGTCCTCCTCGTCGCCTCCGACCTCCAGCGCCCCAATGCCGTCACCCAGCTCGAGGTCGTCGGCCGGCGCGCCGGCGTCGAGGTGTGGGCCCCCGAGGCGGGAAACGGGGTCGGCGACCCGGTCCTCGTCGCACGATCGGGCCTCAATCACGCGATCGAGACCGGCATCGACGTCGTCATCGTCGACACCGCGGGACGCCTCGGCATCGACGAGGAGATGATGGCCCAGGCCCGGGCGATCCGCGACGCCGTCGAGCCCCACGAGATCATGTTCGTCCTCGACGCGATGGTCGGCCAGGACGCCGTCCAGACCTCAACGGCGTTCCGCGACGGCGTCGGCTTCACCGGCGTCGTCCTCTCCAAGCTTGACGGCGACGCCCGGGGCGGCGCCGCCCTGTCGGTCCGCGGCGTCACGGGAGCGCCGATCCTCTTCGCCTCCACCGGCGAAGGACTCGACGACTTCGAGAGATTCCACGCCGACCGCATGGCGGGGCGGATCCTCGACATGGGGGACGTCCTCACTCTCATCGAACAGGCCGAGAAGCGGCTCGACGCCGAAGAGGCCGAGCGCATGGCCGCCAAGGCGATGTCCGGCGAGCTCACCCTCTCCGACTTCCTCGACCAGCTCCAGCAGATCAAGAAGCTCGGCTCGATGAAGAAGATGCTCGGAATGATCCCGGGAGCCGCCCAGATCCGAGAGCAGATCGACAACTTCGATGAGCGCGAGGTCGACCGCGTCGAAGCCATCGTCCGCTCGATGACCCCCGCCGAAAGGGAGGACGTCTCCCTCCTCAACGGTTCTCGGCGCGCTCGCATCGCCAGGGGCTCGGGCACCTCAGTCGCCGAGGTCAACGCCCTGATCAAGCGCTTCGAAGCGGCGAAGACGATGATGGGCGACATGGGCCGCATGGGCGGGATGGGCGGACTCGGCTCGATGCCCGGCCAGGGCGGGCGCGCCAAGCAGAAGGCGAATGCCCGCAAGGCGCAGAGCGAACGCGCGAAGGTGAAGAAGAAGGCGCGCTCGGGAAACCCCGCCAAGCGCCGTCAGCAGGAGCTCGAGGCGCTCCTCCCGCCCGAGCAGCGCCAGACCCCCGGATCGGCCTTCGGAGCCCCGGCCGCCGAACCCGCGCCCCGCCCGACGATGGAGGATCTCCCCGACGACGTCAAGCGCATGCTCCAGGGCCTGAAGTGATCCTCCGCGGCGAGGCCCTCTGGGCGCAGTCCCCCGGCGAGGAGCCCGCGTGGACGCGCGGCGCGTGGCGGATCGTCGAGGGGACCCTGCGGCGCGATGACGCCGCGAGCGCAGAAGCGGCCTTCGAGGGCGTCTTCGTCCCCGGCTTCGCCGATGGGCACGCCCATATCGGCATCGGCGAGGACGGGCCCGTCGGCCCGCAGATCCAAGAACGGCAGGCCCTCGCCCAAGCCGAAAGCGGCGTCCTCGCAATCCGCGACGCCGGCAGCCCGGTCGACACCCGATGGATCGACGCCCGGCAGGACCTCCCCCGACTGCGTCGGGCGGGCCGCCACCTCGCCCGTCCAAAGCGCTACATCCGCGGCCTCCCCCTCGACCTCGAGGATCCCGCTGAGCTCCCCGAGGCGGCCGCCGCTCAGGCCGACGCCTCCGACGGCTGGGTGAAGATCGTCGGGGACTGGATCGACCGTTCGAAGGGCGCCGACTCCGATCTTGAACCGCTGTGGCCCCCGGAGATCCTCCGCGAGGCCGTCGCCGCCGTCCACGAGCGCGGCGCCCGCGTCCTCGTCCACTCCTTCGCCCACCGCACCATCGACGACCTCCTCGATGCGGGCGTCGACGACATCGAGCACGCCTCAGGAATGGACCCGGACCAGGCGGCGGAAGCCGCGGCGCGCGGGATCCTCGTCGCCCCGACGCTCCTCCAGATCAGCCTCTTCGATGAATTCGCCGCGCAGGCCGGGAGGAAGTACCCCGTGTACGCGCAGACGATGCTCCGCATGCACGCCGAGCGCGAGGACCACTTCGCGATGCTGAGGGACGCCGGCGTCCGCCTCATCATGGGAACCGACTCGGGGGGCTACCAGGAGCACGGGACGATCGGTCGTGAGCTCGCCGCCTGGCTCGAAGCGGGAGTGCCGCGCGCCGAACTCCTCGACATCGCGACGTGGCGGACCCGCAAAGATCTCGGCTTCGAGGCCTTGTGGGAGGGCGCGAGCGCGGACCTCCTCTGCTACAGCGCCGATCCGCGCGAGTCCGGGGCGCTCGACGAGCCCGATGCGGTGATCCTGCGCGGCCGGGTCATCGCGGCCAGGACGCCTCGACCTCGGCGATGATCGCCCTGGCCGTCGGCGCCTCGAAGTCCCGGCCGGAGGCGAGGACCCCCGGGCGCAGACCGTCGGCGAGACCGGTCCCGAGGTCGAGGTTGACAACGCGCCCACCCGCGACGCGGACGAGGTGGATGCCCGCGGCGACGTCCCAGGGCTTGAAATTCGTCCCGAGCATCGCGCCGAGCCGACCGGCGGCGACGTAAGCGAGGTCGAGGGCTGCCGCGCCGAGGCGCCGCGTCGACTGGTAGGCGGCAATGATCCGGCGCTCCTGGTCGAGGGCCGCCTCCGCGTCGCGGGCGAAGGCCCGAGGACCCGGATAGTAGGAGGAGATCACCGCCTCCGACTCCTCGAGGGCGCCGCGCGCCTCGAGGGGGCGCGTGCCGGCGGGCCCCTCGCACCAGGCGCGCTCCTCGTCGGCGATAAAGACCTCGAAGAGGAGGGGCGCGCACACCGCGCCGGCGACGACCCTCCCATCGAGCTCAACGCCGATCGAGGTGTTGAACCAGGGCAGACCCGCCGCGAAGTTCGCGGTCCCGTCGATCGGGTCGACGATCCACCGGACCCGCCCGGCGAAGCCGAGGAGGGCGGCGCGCGCCGCCTCCCACTCCTCGCCCGAAGGCTCCGCCACGCCCGCGGGCAGGGCGGGGAGCTCCCGGGGATCGAGGACGGCCCCGCCCGCCTCCTCGCCGAGAATCAGGGAGAAGGGGACGGCCCGTCCGAGGATCGTGCGGAGGGCGGCCTCAACGGCGGTGTCGTGGATGGTCACCGGGTCGTGGAAGTCCGTCTTCGTCGTGAAGCCGACGCGGGAGGCCGCCGCGGAGCGAAGATAGGCGGCGACGGAAAGCGCGGCTCCGCGCGCGAGGACGGCGAGCGCGGAGGAGGGCGAGGAAGTCGTCATGGGGGACATTGAACACCCTCCGCTCCCGACGTGACCGATTCCACCCCCGCTCCGAGCCCTGCTCGGCGGCGGGGATTGTCGCTCCGGGGCCCCTTCATGGCACAATTGGGCGCTGTACCCGGTCTGTCGAGGACCCTCTCACCTCGCCACCCCGTGTCCCGGAGCAAACGCCGACCCGTGTTCCCTGCCGGCGGAGCGCGCGCTCCACACCTCTGAGAAACAGGAGTGACCACACCAGTGGCAGTTCGAATCCGTCTGAAGCGCGTGGGCAAGATCCACGCCCCCGCCTACCGCGTCGTCGTCGTCGATTCGCGCAAGAAGCGCGATGGTCGCGTCATCGAGGAGATCGGCTTCTACGATCCCCAGCCGAACCCGTCGACCATCCGCATCGAGTCCGAGCGCGCGCAGTACTGGCTCGGCGTGGGCGCCCAGCCCTCCGACCAGGTCCGCAACCTGCTCGTCCTCACCGGCGACATCGCGAAGTTCAAGGGCAAGGCCGATGCGGTCTCCCGCGTCCAGGTCTCCGAGGCCGACAAAGCCGCTCAGGCCGCCGAGGCGATCAAGGCCGCCGAGGCCGCCGCCGAGAAGTCGAAGGCCGCTCAGGCCGCCGCCAAGGCTGAGGAGGCGGCGAAGGCCGCCGAGGCCGAGGCGGCGAGCGATGAGACCGCCGAGTCCGGCGAGGACGCCTGATCATGCTCGCCGACGCGCTCGAGCACCTCGTCGGGGGGATCGTCGATCACCCTGAGGACGTGCAGGTCTCCTCGCGCTCAATGCGACGCGGACGCCTCCTCGAGGTCCGGGTCAATCCCGACGACCTCGGCCGGGTGATCGGTCGCGGCGGGCGGACCGCCAGGGCGCTGCGCACGGTCATCGGCGCGCTGTCGACGAACGGCCCGGTACGGGTCGACGTCGTCGACACCGACCGCGAGTGAATCGCGACGAGCATCAAGGAGGGGCCCGGTTCCACCGGGCCCCTCCTGCGCGTCGCGGGCCCGGGCTCGCGGACCGGCGCGGCGCGCTGCGTCCCGCTGTGATGAAATGGACGAGCGACACGAGGAGGACCCCATGCTCATGACCGCCGGCATCATCGGCCCCGCGCACGGATTGCGCGGGGAGGTCATCGTCGACGTCCGCTCCGACGACCCGGGGTTCTGGGCGCCCGGAACGCTCCTCCGCCTCGACGGGGAGACGGACAGGTCCCTGACGGTCCTCGGGGCCCGCACGCACAAGGGGCGCCTCCTCCTCTCCTTCGACGAGATCGACTCGCGCGACGCCGCCGAAGCCCTGCGCGGTCGGACGATCCTCATCGAAGAGCGACCCGAGGAGGAGGCGTGGTACCCCCACGAGCTCGAGGGCGCGCGCGTCGAAACCCCCTCGGGCGAATCCCTCGGGGTCCTCGTCGGACTCCGATTCGGCGCCGCGCAGGACCTCCTCGTCGTGAGGACTCCCCGCGGGGAGGTCCTCGTCCCCTTCGTCCGCGCCCTCGTCCCCGAGGTCGATGCGGCCGAGCGCAGGATCGTCGTCGACCCGCCGCCAGGCCTCTTCGACGACGATGCCGTCGACGCTGGGGATCGGGGCGGACGATGAGGATCGACCTCCTGTCGATATTCCCCGAGTACTTCGCCCCTCTCGGCCTCTCCCTCCTCGGAAGGGCCGAGGCGAGCGGGCTCCTCGACGTGCGCGTCCACGACCTGCGCACGTGGGCGCACGATCGCCACCGCAGCGTCGATGACACCCCCTACGGCGGGGGAGCGGGCATGGTGATGATGCCGAGCGTGTGGGGCGAGGCGCTCGACTCCGTCCTCGATGACCCCGCAGCCCCTTCGGGTCGGACCGTCCTCGCCATCCCCACCCCTTCGGGAACGCCCCTCACCCAGGCCCTGGCCGCAGACCTCGCCGGAGCCGCGAGACTCCTCCTCGCCTGCGGGCGCTACGAGGGGATCGACCAGCGCGTTGCCGAGCACTACCGATCGCGGGGCATCGAGGTCGTCGAGTTCTCGATCGGCGATTACGTCCTCAACGGCGGCGAAGTCGCCGCCCTCGTCCTCGTCGAGGCGGTCGCACGCCTCCTCGACGGCTTCATGGGCAACCCGGAGTCCATCGTCGAGGAATCCCACTCCGACGGGCTCCTCGAATACCCGGCGTATACGAAACCGCGCCGGTGGCGCGGACTCGACGTCCCCGAGGTGCTCCTCGGGGGCGATCACGCGGCGATCGCGCGCTGGAGGCGCGACCGCTCACTCGAGCGGACCCGCGCACGCCGCCCCGACCTCCTCGCGGCACTCGATCCCGAATCGCTCGACTCCGCCGACCGGACGACCCTCGCGCGCGCGGGAGTCCTCCTCACCGACTCCGGCCCCAAGAGCCTCGAGATCCGCGCCGCAGGGCCCGAGGAGGCGGGGCTCGTCGCCGAGCTCGCCGCGAGGACCTTCCCCGACGCCTGCCCCCCGGAACTCCCCGCGGAAGCGATCGCCTCCTTCATCGCCGCCGAGCTCAGCGCAGCCCGCTTCGCCGAGCACATCGCCCGTCCGGTCGACCGCGTCCTCCTCGCACTCGTGGACGGCGAGCCCGGCGGATACTCCCTCGTCCTCACGGGCGATGACGCGATCGACGCGCACATGCGCAGGCCCGGCGCGGTCGAGGCCGGGGACGCCTATCTCTCGAAGTGCTACGCGGACGCCCCCTGGCGCGGGACCGGGCTCGCCGGAGCGCTCCTTGAGAGCGCTGTCGAGGACGCCGCCGCCTCCACGAGCGCGCCGAGGATCGTCCTGGGGACGAACGCCGGGAATGCGCGCGCGCAGCGCTTCTACCGCAAGCACGGCTTCGTCAAGAAGGGACGGAGGACCTTCGAGGTCGGAGGCGTCCTCAATCGCGATGTCGTCCTCGTGCGCGATCTCACGGCCCTGCGTGACGGCGCGGGGAGCTGAGCGCTGTCGCACCGGCCCGGCGCTGTGGCAGACTTGACTCCCGGCGCCCCCGAACGGCACCTGCCGCAGGGGGACGTTCACCGAGGGGCGCCGCACATGGAATCGCAGGCTCGACCTGCCGAATTCGACGCGAGCGACCTGCGGCGTGCGCGTCAAGGAGTACACATGCAGAAGCTGGACGCCGTCGACGCCGCTTCCCTCCGCACCGACCTGCCCGCATTCCGCGCGGGCGACACCGTCAAGGTGCACGTCAAGGTCATCGAGGGCAGCCGTTCCCGTATCCAGGTCTTCCAGGGCGTGGTCATCGCTCGCCGCGGACACGGCGTCTCCGAGACCTTCACCGTCCGCAAGGTGTCCTTCGGCGTTGGCGTGGAGCGCACCTTCCCGCTTCACGCGCCGACGATCGATCGCATCGAGGTCGTCACCAAGGGCGACGTCCGCCGCGCGAAGCTCTACTACCTGCGCGAGCGCCACGGCAAGGCCGCGAAGATCAAGGAGCACCGTTCGGGAAGCGCTGAGTGACCCTCCGCGCCGAACCGCTTCGCGCCCGGTACCCTGTTCGGGGTACCGGGCGCGGGTCTTGCGCCGGGGGACGAGGAGAACGATGAGAACCGAGGCCGCCTCCGCCGCCGGACGAACCGCGCCCCGGCATCTGCGCCCCGAGCCGAGGCCGGGAGGGGAGGGCCCTCAGGGCGCCCTCGGCTGGGTGAAGGAGATCGGCCTCGTCCTCCTCATCGCCCTCGTCATCTCCACCGTGCTGCGCGCCTTCGTCGTCCAGGTCTTCTGGATCCCCTCGCCCTCGATGCACGACACCCTTGTCGAGAACGACAAGATCGCCGTTTCACGGATCTCGGCCCTCACCGGTGACATCGAACGCGGGGACGTCGTCGTCTTCCACGACGAGCTCGGGTGGCTCGGCGGCGCATCTCATTCCTCCAACCCCCTCCTCGCCCTCGGCGAGTTCATCGGAATCGTCCCCGCCGGAGGCGAGCAGACCCTCGTCAAGCGCGTCATCGGGGTCGGCGGCGACCACGTGACCTGCGGGGACGACGGCATCATCCGCGTGAACGGCGTCGCCCTCGACGAGAACTACCTCGCCGCCGGACAGCTCGCCTCCACCCTCCCCTTCGACGTCACGGTCCCCGAGGGCTCCCTGTGGGTGATGGGGGACAACCGGGGCAACTCCGCGGACTCGCGCTATCACCAGGGAGAGGGCGAAACCCCCTTCGTCCCCGTCTCCTCCGTCGTCGGGACCGTCCAGGCGATCATCTGGCCCCTCGACCGCGCGACCTGGGGCCTGTCCGCCCACGAGGTCTTCGCGGGCGTCGACGGGTGACGCGCCGACTCGCCACCCGCGAGTTCGAACTCGAACTCGCCCGCGCCCACGGCACCGTCATCGGCATGGATGAGGTCGGTCGGGGCGCCCTCGCCGGCCCGGTCGCAGTCGGCGTCTGCGCGATCACCGGCGCGGAGGGCGATGCTCCGGAGGGTCTCGCGGACTCGAAGCTCCTGTCCCCGCGGCGGCGTGAGGCCCTCGTCCCCCTCATCAGGAAGTGGGCGCCGTCCTCGGCCGTCGGCTGGGCGTCGAACGCCGAGATCGACGCCCACGGGATCGTCGTCGCGCTTCGACTCGCCGGAATGCGGGCCCTGAGCTCTCTCGCGCCCTCATGTCGAGCGCCCGGCCTCGTCCTCCTCGACGGCTCCCACGACTGGTTGAGCGCGCCTCAGGACCTCTTCGCCGCACTCGAGGGTCCCGCGATGCCCGAGGTCGACGTCCCCGAGGTGAGAACCCGCGTGAAGGCCGATGCCGAGTGCGCGGTCGTCGCCGCGGCCTCGGTTCTCGCGAAAGTCGCTCGGGACCGGCACATGAGCGCGATGGAGGACCCCGGATACGAGTGGGCGGCGAACAAGGGCTACGCGAGCCCCGCCCATATCGCGGCGCTCGCGCGGCTCGGGCCGAGCCCGCTCCACAGGGTGTCCTGGCGACTCCCCGGACTGCCGGGCCGAGCCGGGGCGTCGCGCTGAGGCGGCGATCACCGCGCCGCGAGGATGCCCCCGACGCCCGAACAGGGCATCATGGTGGGGTGAGTGAGGATATCGAAGGCTACGAGAACGCCCTGGAGCTCGAACTGTTCCGCGAGTACCGCGACGTCATCGGCCTCTTCAAGTACGTCGTGGAGACCGAAAGGCGCTTCTACCTGTGCAATCAGGTCGACGTCCAGGCCCGTCCCGTCGGGGGCGATGTCTTCTTCGAACTCACCCTCACCGATGCCTGGGTATGGGACATCTACCGCTCCTCGCGCTTCGTCCGCTCCGTTCACGTCATCACGTACAAGGACGTCAACGTCGAAGAGCTCTCCAAGCCCGAGCTCGACATCCCCTGAGCCCGCCCCGAGCTGAGGGCGCCGCATCCACAGGAAAGGATGCGGCGCCTTCGTCGTCCACAGGGGCAACTCCCGGCGCTCGCCGCCGGCCGCGTGTCCGGGAGACGCTGGGCGCGGAGGTGAGGTCCATGGACGCGGATCACAGGCGCGCGCTCGGCGAGCTCGGGGAGGCCTCTGCGGCACTCCTCCTCGAAGAGGCCGGCTACGCGATCCTCGAGCGCAATTGGAGGGACTCGAGGCGAGGCGAGCTCGACCTCGTCGCGGAGGGCGACGAGGGGATCGTCATCGTCGAAGTCCGCACGCGGGTCGGCGATGGACGAGGGAGCGCCCTCGAATCGATCGATGCCCGCAAGCTCGCGCGACTGAGACGGCTCGCCGCCGCCTGGGCCCGATCGCACGGCGCCCACCGGGCGCTCCGCGTCGACGCGATCGCCTGGACGATCCCGCCGGGACGGCGAGACGAGGCCCTCGCCGTGGAGCCCGGCACGGACTTGCGCGCGATCGGCGCGCGCCACCTGTGGATCCGAGGGATCGCATGAACGCGCGCCTCGCCTCGGTCCGCTCGATCGCCCTCATCGGCATCGACGGTCATGCCGTCGAGGTCGAAGCCCACGTCGGCCGCGGGCTCGTCGGATTCACACTCGTCGGACTGCCCGACGCCTCACTGCGCGAGGCGAAGGACCGGGTGCGCTCGGCGCTCCAGTCCTGCGGACTCGAAGTGCTCGACTCGCGGATCACCGTCAACCTCTCCCCGGCGGGACTCGCGAAATCCGGATCAGGATTCGATCTCGCCATCGCGATGTCCGTCCTCAGCGCGGTCGGCACGATCCCCTCAACAGCCCTCGACGGCGCCGTCCTCATCGGAGAACTCGGCCTCGACGGCGGCGTCCGGCCCGTCAGGGGGATTCTCCCGGCGGTTGCGGCCGCCGCCCGACTCGGCGCCGCACGCGTGCTCGTCCCCGCGGCCTGCGCGAGCGAAGCCCGCCTCGTGCCCGGGGTCGAGGTCCTCGCACTCGAGCACCTCGCCGACGCCGTCCGCCGGGCCGGGGGACAGGCCCAGCGTCCACGCGGATTCGCCCCCGCACCCCCACCGGCGCCCCCGACCCTGCACGAGCGGGAGGAACTCGAGCTCGCCGACGTGCGAGGACAAGACGCCGCCGTGTCCGCCCTCGAAGTCGCCGCCGCGGGAGGTCACCACCTCTTCCTCCTCGGCGAACCCGGATCGGGCAAGACGATGCTCGCCTCGCGCCTTCCCTCCATTCTCCCCGACCTCGACGACCGCCTCGCCCTCGAAACGAGCGCGCTCCACTCCCTGGCCGGTGCCCTCGGGAACGACGGCGCCCTCCTCAGGCGGCCCCCGTTCCAAGCGCCCCACCACAGCGCCTCGATGCCCGCGCTCATCGGCGGAGGCACGGGGATCGCCCGGCCCGGCGCGATCTCCCTCGCCCACGGAGGCGTCCTCTTCATCGACGAAGCCCTCGAGGCGAGCGCGAGCGTCCTCGACGCGCTGCGCCAACCCCTTGAGGAGCGCGCGATCACGATCCACCGCTCGAAGGGAAGCGCCCACTATCCGGCGGCCTTCCAACTCGTCCTCGCCTCCAACCCCTGCCCCTGCGGAAGGAGCGGGCGATCGTGCCGCTGCACCTCGATCCAGAAGCGCCGCTACATGTCCCGGCTCTCCGGCCCCCTTCTCGACCGGATCGACATCACCGTCGAGATGCGCCGACCCACCAGGTCCGAGCTGCGCAACTCGACTCCGCGGGATTCCGCCTCCATCCGCGAGCGCGTCCTCGAGGCGAGGGCGCGAGCCGCCCACCGACTCGCCGGGAGCGGATTCTCACTCAATGTCGAGCTCCCCGGCCCCTGGCTGCGCCGCGCCTCGGGAATCCCCGAGCCGCTCCTCGAACGCCTCGATCGGGCCGTCGACGAACGCCGACTCACCATGCGCGGAGCCGACCGCGTCCTCCGCCTCATGTGGACACTCAGCGACCTCGAGGGACGCGGCGCCCCCGGAAGCGAGGAGCTCGCCCGCGCCCTCGCCCTACGAACAGGAGGACCCGATGCCGATCCGAGGATGTGACGCGCGCAGCGCCGCCTGGTGGTCCTGCGTCGTCGAAGCCGAGGACCTCCACGCCCGCGCCCTGCGCGAAGCCCTCGGCGAGGAGGAAGCGATCGCCTGGGCGAGGGCGAGCGCCCCGGGACCGCTCCCGCTCGAGCTCCGGGGGGAGGGGCGGCGCTGGGAGGAGGCCTGGGAACGCTGGCGCCCCCGCGTCCTCGCCGCCCGGCACGACGCGGAACTCGAGGCCCTCGCGGCCCTTGACGGGCGCCTCCTCATCCCCGGGGACCCCGACTGGCCGAGCGGCCTCGCCGATCTCGGTCCCGCTGAACCCATCGCACTGTGGACTCTCGGGCGCCTCCCGGGACGGGAGTGCGCGGCGATCGTCGGAGCCCGTGCGGCGACCGCCCTCGGGGAGCGGACGGCCCGGAGCATCTCCTTCGAGCTCGCCGAAGGCGGCGTCGCGATCGTGTCCGGAGGGGCCTTCGGCATCGACATCGCCGCCCACCGCGGCGCCCTCGACGCTCAGGGCGAGACCCTTGCGATCATGGCGGGAGGAGTCGCGAGCCCCTACCCGGCCGCCCACGAGCGCGACTTCGCGGAAATCCTCGCCCGCGGCGGGGGCCTCGCCTCGGAATCTCCTCCCTCGTGGCGCCCCGCGAAATGGCGATTCCTCGGCCGCAATCGGATCATCGCCGCGCTCGCGGGGGCAACGGTCGTCGTCGAAGCATCCGCCCGCTCCGGAGCGCTCGCGACGGCGCGCCGGGCACTCGCACTCGGACGGCCGGTCGGCGCCGTGCCCGGCGCCGTGTCCTCGGCCGCATCCATCGGCTGCCACGACCTCATCCGCACGGGGGCCACCCTCGTCCGCGACGCGGGGGAGGTCCGTGAACTCCTCGCCCCTTTCGCCCCCGGTGCCCAGGGCGCGCTCTTCGGGGACCCGGTCGCCGCCGATGCCGGTGTCGACGCCCTCGCGCCCGTGCAGCGGCGCGTCTGGGAGGCCCTCCCGAAGCGCTCGTCGACAACGCTGACGAGACTCGCCCGGGCAGCCGGACTCTCCGAGCGCGAGGTTCTCAGCGCCCTCGCCGAGCTCGAACTCTCCGGTCTCGTCGATTCCTCAACGCGAGGGTGGCGGCGTCGCGCGACCTAGGATGGGCCCATGAGTGCGAGCAGCCCGAGGAGCGAGTGGATCGACCACCTCCGTCACGGACGCGGACTCTCCGAGCACACGATCCGCGCGTACTCCTGCGACCTCGACTCCCTTCTCGACTTCCTCGGCCTCGGGCAGGACGCCACGGCCGTCGAGATCACAAGGGCGCTGACGACGCGGCGGATCCGCATGTGGCTCGGCGCGCGAGCCGAAGGGGGCGCCTCCCGCTCGACTCTGTCGCGCTCGACCGCGTCGATCCGGAGCTTTACCGCCTGGGCCTGCGAGCGCGGCCTGCTCGAGCACGACCCCTCCGCGGCGCTCGTCTCGGCGCGCGCCGACCAGCGCCTCCCGAAGGTCATCTCGGCCTCCGAGGCCTCGCGCCTCATGGAGGACGCCCGGGCTCGGGCCCGGACGGGGACGGAGAAGGACCTGCGCGATTGGGCGATCCTCGAGACGATCTACGCCTCGGGCATGCGCGTGAGCGAGCTCTGCGGCCTCGATCTGCGCTCCATCGACGAGGCGAATGCGACCGCCCTCGTCCTCGGCAAGGGCGGGAAGGAACGGGTCGTCCCCCTCACGCCCCTCGCCCTCGAGGCGATCCGCGTCTGGACGGCGCGCGCCCGTCCCGCATTCGCGGGCCGAGAATCCGGGCAGGCGCTCTTCCTCGGCGAACGCGGGGGACGAATCGATCCGAGGGTCGTGAGGGACATGATCCACCGGGAGACCGCAAGGGCCGGGGTGCCCGATCTCGCGCCCCACGCCCTGCGCCACACGGCCGCGACGCACCTCCTTCAGGGGGGAGCCGATCTGCGCAGCGTCCAGGAGATCCTCGGACACTCCTCCTTGCAGACGACGCAGCGCTACACCCACGTCGACGCCGAGCGCCTCGCGGCCGTCTATCGGCAGGCGCACCCGCGCGCGTGAGCCCGAGCGGTTCCGCCCGCGTGCTCACCCGCCGTCCCAGGGCTTGAGGCCGACCGGACCGACGAGGAGGCGAAGGGGATCGAGGTAGTGCTCCGCAGACACCTTCGCGCCCCAGTGGAGCGTGCCGGGGGAGTGGCCGTCGATGACGACGCCGATCGGAGTCCCCCGCTCGACGAGCGCGCCCTCGTCGACAAGGGGGCGAAGGGGTTCGAAGGTCGAACGGATCGGGCCGTGCGCGATCGAGACGAGCGGCCGGCCCGCGAGCTCGCCCGCCCAGACGACCCTCCCGTGCGCCGGGGCGAGGACGATCGAGCCGAGCGGCGCATCGAGGTCAACACCGCGATGCCCGGGAAGCCACGGGCGCGCAGGGGGATCGAAGGGACGGAGCACGGGGGTGCGGGAGGAGAGCGGCCAAGACCAGGGAGCGGGAGGGGCGATCGTGCCGATCTGCGCGCCCTCGGCTCCCGTGGGAGGGGCGAGGGCGAGGAGGAAGGCGGCCGAGGCGGCGAGTGCGAAGAGGCGGAGGATGCGCATGGGGCGACGATCCCTCGAGGAAGCCCGCAGCCGCGAGCCCGCCTTCTGTCGGCTGTGGATGGCCGGGGAAGGGGGCCGCTGCCGTGGAGGAGGGCTCCGCTGGCGCCTCGGCCCCTCCCGCCGAGGGCGCTCCGGGGCGCGCGACGAGCCTCACAATCGGCGGCTCGAAGCGGCGCGATCCTCATGGTCTACACTGATCGGGCACCTGCGTGCAGGTGACTTCGCGTGCCGTTTCCGCGCCGGCGATCCTCAGCCGGACGGGGCGCGTCGACCCGGTCCTCCTCGGAGGCGGTCGACGGCCACGGCACCAGGGCCCCGGCGATCCCGCCAGGGGCGTGAACCGAAACCGGGGCCGCACGGCCCCACGATCCCGCTCTCGCGGGGGAAGGACGATCATGGCCGTCGTTACCATGCGTCAGCTCCTCGAGTCCGGCGTCCACTTCGGACACCAGACCCGCCGTTGGAACCCGAAGATGAAGCGCTTCATCCTCACCGAGCGCAACGGCATCTACATCATCGACCTCCAGCAGACGATCGCCGATATCGACATCGCCTACGACTTCGTCAAGCAGACGGTCGCCCATGGCGGCACGATCCTCTTCGTCGGGACGAAGAAGCAGGCCCAGGAGGCCGTCGCCGAGCAGGCCCAGCGCGTCGGCATGCCCTACGTCAACCACCGCTGGCTCGGCGGCATGCTCACCAACTTCTCCACCGTCGCCAAGCGCCTCCAGCGCCTCAAGGAGCTCGAGCAGATCGATTTCGAGGACGTCGCCGCCTCCGGTCGCACGAAGAAGGAACTCCTCATGATGAGCCGCGAGAAGGACAAGCTCTCGCGCACCCTCGGCGGCATCCGCGATATGGCGAAGGTCCCCTCCGCCGTGTGGATCGTCGACCCGAAGAAGGAGCACCTCGCCGTCTCCGAGGCCCGCAAGCTCAACATCCCGATCGTTGCGATCCTCGACACGAACGCCGATCCGGACGAGGTCGACTACCGCATCCCGGGCAATGACGATGCGATCCGCGCCGTCGCGCTCCTCACCCGCGTGATCGCCGACGCCGTCGCCGAGGGCCTCCTCGCGCGCTCCCAGACCCGCAAGTCCGCCGATTCGGCCGAGACCGTCGCCGAGCCCCTCGCCGAGTGGGAGCGCGAGCTCCTCGAGGGCGAGTCCGCGCAGGCCCCCGCCGATGCGCCCGTCGAGGCCCCCGCCGAGGCCGAGACCCCCGCCCAGGACTGAAACGACCGGCCCGCAAGGGATAAAGGAAAGGAGACGTCAATGGCGAATTTCACCGCTGCCGACGTCAAGGCGCTGCGCGAGAAGACCGGCGCCGGAATGATGGACGTGAAGAAGGCCCTCACCGAGGCCGACGGCGACGCCGAGAAGGCGCTCGAGATCATCCGCCTCAAGGGATTGAAGTCCCTCTCCAAGCGCGAGGATCGTCAGGCCTCCGCGGGCCTCCTCGCCGCCGAGGTCGACGGGGGCGTCGGCGTCCTCGTCGAGGTGAACTCCGAGACCGACTTCGTCGCGAAGAACCAGAAGTTCATCGACTTCGCCAAGGGCGTCCTCGCCGCGGCCGTCGCCTCGAAGGCCGCCGACCTCGACTCCCTCCTCGCCGCTGAGATGGAGGGCGAGACCGTTCAGGACAAGCTCAACGCGATGGCCGCCGTCATCGGCGAGAAGCTCGAGATCCGCCGCGTCGTGCGCGTCGAGGGCGAGAACGTCGACCTCTACCTCCACCAGACGAGCCCGGATCTGCCCCCGCAGGTCGGCGTCTTCGTCGTCACCGATGCCGCCGGCGCCTCCGTCGCCCACGACATCGCGATGCACGTCGCCGCCTACATGCCGGCCTACCTCGACCGTGACGCCATTCCGGCGGACGTGCTCGAGAAGGAGCGCCAGACCCTCGTGAAGATCACCCTCGAAGAGGGCAAGCCCGAGAAGATCGTCGACAAGATCGTCGCCGGCCGCCTCGAGGCCTTCTACAAGGACAACTGCCTCGTCGACCAGGCCTTCGCCCGCGACCCCTCGAAGTCGGTCGGCGCGGTCCTCGCCGAGGTCGGCGGGACCGTGACGGACTTCGTCCGCGTCCACGTCGGAGCCTGATTCCGGCGCAATGGCCCCGCCCGCTGGGCGGGGCCATTGCACTACCCGCCCATCCGTCCTCGACACCCCATCACCGCGCAAGGAGACATCGACATGGCCAGGCCCCGCAGGGTTCTACTCAAGCTTTCAGGCGAGGCATTCGGCGGCGGCGCCGTCGGCCTCGATCCGACCGTCGTCCGCGACATCGCCGTTCAGATCGCGACCGCCGTCCGCAGGGGCGTCGAGGTCGCCGTCGTCGTCGGAGGCGGCAACTTCTTCCGCGGCGCGGAGCTCGCCCGGGCGGGGATGGACCGCTCGCGCGCCGATTACATGGGCATGCTCGGCACGGTGATGAACGCCCTCGCCCTTCAGGACTTCATCGAGCAGGCGGGTGTGCCCGCGCGCGTGCAGTCCGCGATCACGATGACTCAGGTCGCCGAGCCCTACATCCCGCTGCGCGCGATCCGCCACCTCGACAAGGGCCGGGTCGTGATCTTCGGCGCCGGTGCGGGCATGCCCTTCTTCTCGACCGACACGGTCTCCGCGCAGCGCGCGCTCGAGACCCACTGCGATGAGATCCTCGTCGCGAAGAACGGCGTCGACGGGGTCTACGACGACGATCCGCGCCTCAACCCCGAGGCGAGCCGCTTCGAGCACGTCACCTACTCCGACGCCCTCGCGCGCGGCCTCAAGGTCGTCGATGCGACCGCCCTCGCCCTCTGCCGCGACAACGGCCTCACGATGCGGATCTTCGGCATGTCCGAACCGGGCAATGTCACCGCCGCCCTCCTCGGCGAGGGAATCGGTACTCTTGTCACTGCTGAAGACTGATCGACATAGGAGCCACCAGTGATTGACGACATTCTCCTCGAGGCCGAGGACAAGATGGATCTCGCGGTCGAGTCCGCGCGCGGCGAGTTCGGCAACATCCGGACGGGACGCGCGAACTCGGCGATGTTCGACAAGCTCCTCGTCGACTACTACGGCGCGCCCACGCCGATGCAGCAGCTCGCCTCCTTCCAGATCCCCGAGGCGCGCACGGTTCTCATCTCCCCCTTCGACCGCACGGCGACCCAGGAGATCCTCAAGACCCTGCGCGAGTCCGACCTCGGCGTCAACCCGACCGACGACGGCGCCGTCATCCGCGTCGTCCTGCCCGCCCTCACGGAGGAGCGCCGCCGCGAGTACGTCAAGCTCGCGAAGACGAAGGCCGAGGACGCGCGCGTCTCCGTGCGCAACATCCGGCGCAAGGCGAAGGAGGCCCTCGATCGGATGAAGAAGGACGGCGAGGCCGGCGAGGACGAGGTCGATCGGGCGGAGAAGTCGCTCGAGGGCGTGACGAAGTCCCACGTCGAGCAGATCGACTCGCTCCTGGCGACGAAGGAAAGCGAACTCCTCACCCTGTGAGTCCCGACGACACGCCCTCGATGCTCGTCCGGGTCCTCCATCCGGCGCCGACGCGGGAAGGCGAGCCGCTCGCGGCTTCAGGAAGAGCGGGACGCAACCTCCCCGCGGCGATCACGACGGCCCTCGTCCTCATCGCCGCGGTCGGCGTCCCGCTCTTCCTCGCGCCCCCGCTCTTCGTCGTCGTCGTCGCACTCCTCATCCTCGGCGCCCTCTGGGAGCTCGGCGGAGCCTTCGCCCGACTCGGCGTCTCCCTCACGATGGCGCCCCTCTACGTCGGCGCGGTCGGCATGCTCACCTGCGCGTGGACCCTCGGGCCGGAGGCGCTCCTCTTCGCGCTCTACGCGACCTTCTTCGCCTGCGTCGCGTGGCGGATCCTCGACCCGGAACCGAAGGGGCGGATCTTAGACGTGCTCGCCTCGGTCTTCGCCGCGGTGTACGTCCCCTTCCTCGCGTCCTTCGTCGTCCTCATCGTCAAGGACTTCGAGGACCCGTGGATCGTCCTCCTCTACGTCGCCCTCGTCGTCGCGAACGACACGGGCGGCTGGGCCGCCGGAGTCCTCTTCGGCAGGCACCCGATGGCGCCGCGCCTGTCCCCGAAGAAGTCCTGGGAGGGCTTCGCCGGATCCCTCGTCCTCGCCTCGACGGTCGGGGCGCTCGGCGTCTGGGCGCTCGGGGGGCACTGGGGGGCCGGACTCCTCGCCGGCATCGGCGCCTGCCTCGTCGGCACCCTCGGCGACCTCCTCGAATCGCTCATCAAGCGGGAGGTCGGGCTCAAGGACATGTCCCAGCTCCTCCCCGGACACGGCGGCGTTCTCGACCGTGTCGACGCGCTCCTCATGGTCGCGCCGCTCATGCACTTCGTCTTCACACTGATCTTCTAGGAGCGAGATGACCGAGCAGACAGCCGCGCGACGGCGCGAAGTCCGGCCGAGCGACCAGCCCCCCGAGGGGGCGAGCTCGCCGGACGCGAAGCCGATCCTCTCCTTCGCCCCGATGCGAAGGGGAAAGGCGCCCGCGCATTTCGCGGATCTCGACGTCGAGGCGCGCAAGGCCGCCGTCACGGGCCTCGGGCTCCCGGCGTTTCGCGCGGACCAGCTCTCGCGGCACTACTTCGACCACTACGTCGTCGACCCGCAGGCGATGAGCGATGTGCCCGCATCGGCACGCGAGTCGGTGTCCGCCCTCATGCCCTCCCTCGTCACCGAGGTCGCGGCGCAACGCGCCGACGAAGGGATGACGATCAAGCATCTGTGGCGCCTCTTCGATGGAGCGAGCGTCGAATCGGTCCTCATGCGCTACCCGGAGCGCACGACGCTGTGCGTCTCCTCCCAGGCCGGATGCGGAATGGCGTGCCCCTTCTGCGCGACCGGAGATCGGAAGAGCACACGTCTGAACTCCAGTCACCGCTCATTAT
>CAZJTN010000007.1:0-19655 GCA_964548945.1 uncultured Schaalia sp. | reverse complement strand
AAGCCCCTCCGACGCCGTCAGCACTGCCGATGAGCGCGGCGCGGCGACGAGGGGCGGTGGGAGGGAAGCCGACGGGACGCGCACTCCATTCACTGGAGCGGTGAGAACTCGTCAAGCGAGAAAAGGGTTTCGACGGGGACCTGGAAATACCGTGCGATCCGCAAAGCGAGTGAGAGCGAGGGCGAGTACTCACCGCGCTCCAAGTACCCGATCGTCTGGTAGTGGACGCCGAGCGCATCGGCGAGCTCGCGCCGGGCAACCTTCCGGTCGGCGCGCAGGACGGCGATGCGGTTATGGACGAGGTCGTCGTGTGCCATCAGATCCCTGACTGTCTCCTCAGTGCGAATCGGAGCTGTTCCAGGGTAGTCAGAGATTCCTTCCGGAATGAGGAGCGGACGATCCGCGCGGCGAGGGCGAATCCGAGGACGGTCCATGCGAGGAGGATCGTGATCGCGAGGAGCGGGTGGTAGCCGCCCCCGATCTCGACGATGGATCCGTCGCCGCCGACGAGCGCCCAGCGGGACAGATGCCCGAACCAGTAGAAGGGGAGCGGGGTCTGGACTGCCTGGAGCCAGGTCGGCATGTCGCTGAGCGGGAAGAATGAGCCCGAGACTGCCCACATGCCAACGAGGGCGAAGGTTGCGCCCATGAACGAGTAGACGCCCTTCGCCACGGCGCCGAGGATGAAGCCGATCGGCGCGGCCGCCGCAGAGCAGAGGATGAGGATCGGGACCATGAGGAGGAGCGAGACGAGGGGGATCTCGAGCTCGGGGAAGAGGATCAGGGTCGCGGCGAGGAGGAGCGCCTGGGTGAGGGCGATGAGCGCGAAGTTCGACAGGGTCTTGCCGATTGTCCATGTGAGCGGCCCGTTCGGGAGGAGACGGACGCGGATGAGCGTGCCGTTCACCCTTTCGGAGTAGTACTCGGACACGAGCTGGAGGGGCAGCATCGCGGCGGTCGCGCCGACCATCCCGGGGAGGAATGCGGATGCCCAGGGCCCGAGGGTGAGGCCCTTCGAACGGAACCACACGCCGAGGGCGATGAAGACGGCGACCGGGAAGAGGATGCCGATGCCGGAGGCGGAGGTGTAGTAAGGGCGCAGGTCCGTCTTCGCTTGGAAGAGCGCGGCCCGCATGAGGGTGGCGGGTCGGGTTCGGGTCGTCATTTCACGCCCTCCTTCGCGGGCTCCTCCGCTGCACGGCCGTGGGTTGTGTCGGCGGGCTCATCGTCGTTCATGAGCGCGAGGTAGGCGTCTTCCAGGGTCGGGCGGGTCACCGTGAGGCGCTCGATGGGTCTGGAGATGATCGCGCGGAGGAAGGCTTCGGGCTGGTCGGTCGAGTGGACGTAGGTGGTCCCCTCTTCCTCCCAGGTCACCTGCGCGCGGTGCGAGTAGGCGTTGAGGATGGAGTCGGCGCTGCCTTCGGCGACGATGCGGCCGTGGTTCATGATCGCGATCCGCGTCGCGATCTTCTGGGCTTCGGCGAGGTCGTGGGTCGTATAGAGGACGGCGGTCCCCTCGTCGAGGGCTGCACCGACGATGTCGTGAACCTGGGCTTTCGAGACCGGGTCGAGTCCGGTTGTCGGTTCGTCGAGGACGAGGAGGCTCGGTCGGGCGAGGAGCGCGAGCGCGAAGTCGACGCGGCGCCGTTGTCCGCCCGAGAGGCGGGACAAGGGTGACTGCGCTGTGTCGGTCAGGCCCACCGCGTGGAGGAGTTCGTCGGTCGGGCGCGTCGGGGCGCCGACTGATTCGTGGAGGAGGCGCGTCCATTCGAGGAGATCGTTCACGCGCCACTTCGGGTGGTCGGAGGAGCTTTGTTGGACGAGGCCGACCTTCGACCAGAAGGCGCCGGTCGCTGATCGGGGGTTCTCGCCGAGGACTCGGATGGTGCCCGCTTGCGGGGAGACGGTGCCGAGGATGTTCTCGACGAGTGTCGTCTTCCCGGTGCCGTTGGGTCCGAGGAGGCAGCAGAGCTCGCCGGCGCAGAGGGCGAGGTCGACACCGTGGAGAACGGGTGTCGTGCTCCAGGTGAAGTGGATGCCGTCGACGTCGACGAGTGTATCCATCGCTCCTCCATGTGCTCGCGCGAGAGGGGTATCGATATGAAATGTAGTAGGTCTGCTATATATCGTCAAGCATCTGCAGTCATGGCATCCGTCGTGACGAGGTCCGGGCGGAGTCCCCCTCGAAGCGTCGCGAGGGCCGGGCGGCGAATCGAGCGAGGAAGCAGGCGTGAATCGCGCGCCCCCGGGCGGACTGGGCTATGCGAGCGCCCAGTTCACCGGCGCCGCTCCCTGCTCCTCGAGCAGAGCGTTCGCCCGGGAGAAGGGCCGGGACCCGAAGAAGCCGTAGCGCGCCGACATCGGCGAGGGGTGCGGGGACTTCACGACGGGCACTCCCGCCAGACGCGGCTCGAGGGTCTGTGCGTCCTTCCCCCACAGGATCGCGACGAGCGGCCGGGGCGCGCCCGAGGCGTCGCGCCGGGCGACGAGGGCGTCGATCGCGCGTTCAGTGACCTCCTCCCATCCGCGCCTGCGGTGCGAACCGGGTTGCCCGGGCCGGACGGTGAGGACCCTGTTGAGGAGGCACACGCCTTCCCGGGACCATGCGGACAGATCGCCGCTGCTCGGTCGGGCGAGACCGAGATCGGACTCGAGCTCGGCGAAGATGTTCTGAAGCGAGCGGGGGATCGCGACCCCGGGGGCCACCGAGAAGCTCAGGCCCATCGCATGCCCCGGCGTCGGATAGGGGTCCTGGCCGACGATGAGGACCTTCACCGCGTCGAAGGGGTAGGTGAAGGCGCGCAGGACATCCGTGCCCGCGGGAAGGTAGTGGTGCCCCTGGGCGATCTCCTCGCGGAGCATCGCGCCGAGCTCGTGGATGCGCGGCTCGACGGGGGCGAGGGCGCGCGCCCAGCCCGGATCGACGAGGGCGGACAGCGGCTGAGGCTCCGTGGTGATCACGCATCCAGAGTATCGCGCGCCCTTCGGGTGAGAGCGCGCGAGGGCGTCGCGAGGCCCGAGGCCGGGGCGCGCCCGTCCACCTGCGCGCGGGGCGGGCCGCCGGGCGGTTAGGCTGAAGGGGTGAGCTCACAGTACCCACGGGATGAATTCGACATCGCCGGCGAGGACATGCCCGTCGGCATGCACCGCCCGCAGCCGTCGCGCTGGAAGGCCGTCTGGCCCTTCCTCGCGATTCTCGTCATCGTGCCGCTGCTCGCGTGGGGTGCGAGCGCCCTTCTCACGAGCCGTCAGTCCGCGACGACCGACGCCCAATCGACGCCGACGGCGGCCGTCGAGGCCCAGTCGGCGCAGTCCTCGAGCGAGGAGCAGTCCGCGTCGAGCGAGGCCGAGGCGGCGCAGTCGGAGGAGAGCGAGCCGGAAGAGGCGCAGTCCTCGGAGGCGACGGCCCCGGAGGAGTCCGAGCCGATCGTCGACTACAACGTGAAGATCTCCGTCCTCAACGGCACGGGGACGCAGGGCCTCGCGGCCGAGAAGGTGTCCGAGCTCGCCGACGCCGGCTTCCCGGGGGCGACTGCGGCGAACGCCGAGGGCTGGGTCACGCAGGTTCCGACCGTCTACTACGAGGATCCTGCGCTCGAGGCGAGCGCCCAGGCGGTCGGCGAGGCCCTCGGGATCACCAATGTTCAGGCGACGACGGGTCTGGGCGACCCGGACGTCGTCGTCATCCTCCGATAATCCGCAGGGCCCGCGCCCTCGAGTGTTGCTGCGACGAGGACGGGCGGGCGCGAGGAGGAGCGGCCGGGCAGTGCTGAGCGCCCGGCCGCTCCGCTGTTCCGGTGCGGGGCTCGTCTTGCACTCTCCGGGGGTGAGTGCCAGACTTGGCGTTGGCACTCGCCCAGGCAGAGTGACAAGACCATCGGGTCGGTGAGGAGCGCCGACGTGCGGCACAGGGCCGCTCGAACGTTCTCCGTCCGTCGCGGGCACCGCCCCAGGATCCGCACCGCGGAAGGAACAGACAGAATGTCCAAGATCATCCACTTCGACGAGGACGCTCGTCGCGGCATGGAGCGCGGCCTCAACCTCCTCGCCGACACCGTCAAGGTCACCCTCGGCCCCAAGGGCCGCAATGTCGTGCTCGACAAGAAGTGGGGCGCCCCGACGATCACGAAGGACGGCGTCTCCGTCGCCAAGGAGATCGACCTCGAGGATCCCTTCGAGCGCATCGGCGCAGAGCTCGTCAAAGAGGTCGCGAAGAAGACCGACGACGTCGCGGGTGACGGCACCACCACCGCCACGGTTCTCGCCCAGGCGCTCGTCCGCGAGGGTCTGCGCAACGTCGCCGCCGGCTCGAACCCGATCGCCCTCAAGCGCGGCATCGATCAGGCCGTCACCGCGATCGTCGAGCAGCTCCACGCGGACGCCAAGCCGGTCGAGACGACCGAGCAGATCGCCGCGACCGCCTCGATCTCCGCGAACGACCCGGAGATCGGCAGCCTCATCGCCCAGGCCTTCGAGAAGGTCGGCGCCGAGGGCGTCGTCACCGTCGAGGAGACGAACTCCTTCGACACGACGCTCGAGACGACCGAGGGCATGCGTTTCGACAAGGGCTACCTCTCCGCCTACTTCGTCACCGATGCCGAGCGCCAGGAGGCCGTCCTCGAGGACGCCTACGTGCTCCTCATGGACTCGAAGATCTCGAACGTCAAGGACATCGTCCCCGTGCTCGAGAAGGTCATGCAGACGGGCAAGCCGCTCCTCATCGTCGCCGAGGACGTCGAGGGCGAGGCCCTCGCGACCCTCGTCGTCAACAAGATCCGCGGCACCTTCAAGTCGGTCGCCGTCAAGGCCCCCGGTTTCGGCGATCGCCGCAAGGCGATGCTCCAGGACATGGCGATCCTCACCGGCGGCCAGGTCATCTCCGAGACCGTCGGCCTCACCCTCGAGAACGCGGACCTCGACCTCCTCGGCCGCGCCCGCAAGGTCGTCGTCTCCAAGGATGAGACGACCATCGTCGAGGGCGCCGGCGAAGCCGAGATGATCGAAGCCCGCGTCCGTCAGATCCGCCAGGAGATCGACAACACCGACTCCGACTACGACCGCGAGAAGCTCCAAGAGCGCCTCGCCAAGCTCGCGGGCGGCGTCGCCGTCATCAAGTCGGGCGCGGCCACCGAGGTCGAGCTCAAGGAGCGCAAGCACCGCATCGAGGACGCCGTGCGCAACGCGCGCGCCGCGTCGGAGGAGGGCCTCGTCGCCGGCGGCGGCGTCGCGCTCATCCAGGCCGCTGACCGCGCCCTCGGCAAGCTCGACTCGCTGACGGGCGATGAGGCGACCGGTGTGAGCATCGTTCGCGTCGCGGTCTCCGCGCCGCTCAAGCAGATCGCCGAGAACGCGGGCCTCGAGGGTGGCGTCGTCGCCGCCCGCGTCGCCTCGATGGAGGCCGGCCACGGCCTCAACGCCGCGACCGGCGAGTACGGCGACCTCATGGCCGAGGGCATCTCCGACCCGGTGAAGGTCACCCGTTCCGCTCTGCAGAACGCGGCCTCCATCGCCGGCATGTTCCTCACGACCGAGGCCGTCGTCGCCGACAAGCCCGAGCCGCCGGCCCCGGCCGCCGCGGATGACGGCGGCATGGGCGGCATGTACTGAGCGGAAGCTCCGCTCAGGCATTCGGCCTGATCACGCAGGGGCCGGTCCCATCAGGGGCCGGCCCCTTCGCGTCCCCGCCCGCGCAGAGGGGAGCGGGCGTCCCGGGCGGGCGCGCGGCGCGGTCCTCAGCCTGCGAAGAGGGCCGCCGACCTCGCCTCCGCCTCCGCGTAGACCTCGGCCGCGGTGCTCATCTGCGCCCCGATCGCGTCGAGCGCGCTGTCGACGCGGACCTGGGTCGCGCGCCACTGATCGATGCAGGCCCGGAAGTTCACCTGGGCAGCGCCCGTCCATGAGCCCTCGAGGGCGAGGAGATCGGACATGAGCGCGTTGACCTGTGCGCGGATGTCGGCGCTCATCGCGCCCACACGTGAGGCCGCAGCCGCGACCTCGTTCGAATCGACGGCGTACATCGCCATGATGTCTCCCTTCCTGAGGGCCGGAGCTTCCGGCCTCGACAGGAGGCTAGGAGACGCTCGACGGCTCATGAAAGGCGCACGAGCCGAGCTGTGGACAGAGCCGGGTGCGCGTCGGGACTGTTCTCAGTGCCGTGGGGCGCTGAGCGGGGGCCTCATTTCGCGGGCGTGGAGGGAAGATCGAGCGCCTCGATCGCCATTTCGAGCGAGGACGCCGAATCCTCGTCGGAGGCGGCGGTCGCGGCCGAGTCCTCGGCCGGGGCGAGAGTGGGGAGGACGCCGGTGGAGGCGACCTCCTCATCCCGATCCTCACAGACATTGCGCTTGAGCTGCCGGCGCTTGATGACGATCGTCCCCGTCGAGGTGACGTCCTCGTCGGTGACGGAGTCGGGGAGGTCCGCCTCGCTCGTGTCATCCGCGTCGGCGCTCGCGCCGCATGCGGCGAGGGCCGACTCGAGCTTCGTGAGTTCGAATTCGAGGTTCGCGCGGGCCGCGGATTCCCAGGCCTCGCCGAGGGGCGACTGGTAGATCGTGTCGAAGGAGAGGAGGCGCTTGACCGTCGCGCAGCGGGCCGTGAGGTAATCGACGTCGGAGACGTCGGCGAGCTCGGCGCGGAGGTTCTCGCGGAGCTTCTTGTACTCCTGCGGGGCGATCGCGAGGCTCGCGAGGTCCGCATCGACGAGGACCTGGGCGTCGAGGTCGGTGCGCGGGGCGCGGTGACGGGCGAGGAAGAGGAGGAGCTCGCTCACCCGGTTGATGACGTCCTCACTGACGCCGAGCGCCGCGAGATGGGTGCGGGTGATGTCCACGCAGGCGGCGGCGAGGGCGAGGGGATCGGCGTCCTTGAGGCGGACCGCCATGCAGCGGTTGAGGGCGGCGCCGTGGTACCAGGCGGCGACGCGGAGGATGTCGGGATCGTGGGCGGTCGTCGCGAGCTCGTCGATGTGGGCGAGGATGTTGATGAGATGACGGATGTTGTGGAGGCGCCGCGTCTTCTCCGACCAGCGCGAGATGAGGTCGGAGGCCTCGGCCTGGAGCCCGTCGGCCGGCGCGGTCGCACCGATCTCCCGCATCGTGTCGACGAATGAGGTCGACAGCCACTGAGGCGCATCTGCACCCATAACGACTCACTCCTGAAATCGGGAATACGGCTGGAATCGTAATCACTTGCGGGGGAAGTGGCACTTCCGGTGGTCATTCTCACGCGGGTGGTCCGGCGGCCGATCAGGGGAGCGAGGGCGCCTCGGAGGGCTCGATCGCGGCCTTCGGCCCGGCCCCGACGAGGGGGAGCTCGATGCGGACGGTGAGGCCGCCGCCCTTCGTCTTCGTGAGCGCGGCGGTGCCCTTGTGGGCAGCGAGGATGCCCGCGACGATCGCGAGGCCGAGGCCGGAGCCCCCGTGGGAGCGGGCGCGGGAGGTGTCGGAGCGGTAGAAGCGCTCGAAGACCCGTGAGCGCTCGGCGTCGGCGATGCCCGGGCCGTGGTCGCGGAACTCGACGACGGCGGTCCCGGCGGTGCGCCCGAGGGCGATCTCGACGGGGGAGCCCTCGGGCGTGTAGCGGACGATATTGCCGATGAGGTTCGTGAAGACCTGGGAGATCCGGTCCCGGTCGGCGGTGACGACGAGGGCCATCGGGGGCTTATGGGCGCCGAGGCCGCGCAGGCCGACCGTGCGCGTGGGGTCGAGGGCCTGGAGGTCGAAGACCGCGTTGTCGGCGAGCTTGACGAGGTCGATCTCCTCGAAGTCGAGGGGGCGGCCCTCATCGAGTCGCGCGAGCGTGAGAAGGTCTTCGACGAGGGCGGCCATGCGCGTCGACTCGGATTGGATCCGCCCCATGACTTCGGGGACGCGATCGTCGGGGACGCCGCCCATCGCGTAGAGCTCGCAGTAGCCGCTGATCGCGGCGAGGGGGGTGCGCAGCTCATGGGAGGCGTCGGAGACGAAGCGGCGGATCTTCGCCTCGGAGGCTTGGCGCGCCTGGAAGGACTGCTCGACTTGGCTGAGCATCGCGTTGAGGGAGAGGGCGAGGGACCCGACCTCGGTCGTCGGCGGCTGCGGGGCGATGCGCTGGGTGAGGTCGCCGGCTGCGATCTTCCCGGCGGTCGACTCGATCGAGCGGAGGGGGAGGAGGGAGCGCCTGACGAGGGTCGAGCCGAGGTATCCGCCGAGGAGGACGATGACGCATCCGGCGATGAAGAAGTACGCGGAGGTCGTCCGCAGGGTGCGCTGAACGTCGGTGAGCGGCAGGGCGATCGTCATGACGCCGATGATGGTCTGGGAGTTCTCCGCGTAGACGGGGAAGGCGAGGGCGCGCCAATTCGAGCCGATCTTCGTCGAGGCGACGGTGACGGGCCGCGTGATGCCGTCGGAGGTGTCGGGGCGCTCGCCGATGGCGAGGAGCTCGGGGATGACGGGGGTCCCCGAGGCGGTGAGGGTCGCCGGGTAGTAGTAGGCGGTGTCCTTCTCGCCGAGGAAGGAGCCGCGGATGTAATAGAGGGTCGGGAGCGCGGATTGCCCCGTGGTGAAACTCGTCGATTCGGCGCTGACGACGGAGGTCGCGGCCGCCCGGAGCTGCTCGTCGACCTGGGAGACGAGGTGGCGCTGGAGGAGGCCGAGCATGACGGTGCCCGACATGATGAGCCCGAGGGCGAGGAGCCCCGTGATGAGAGCGACGAGCTGGGAGGACAGGGGGCGCCGTTCCCAGGAAACGCGCAGGTGTCGGAGGGGACCCGCTCCCATTCCTCAGTCCTCGGCGCGGAGGATGTAGCCGACGCCGCGCTTCGTGTGGATGAGTTCGCCCGAGGCGCCCTCGACGGCGAGCTTGCGGCGCAGGTAGGAGATGTAGGACTCGACGATCGCGACCTCGCCGTCCCAGTCGTACTCCCACACGTGGTCGAGGATCTGCATCTTCGACACGACGCGCCCCTCGTTGATGACGAGGTAGCGGAGGAGCTTGAACTCGGTGGGGCTGAGATCGATCTGAATGCCGGCCCTCGTCACCTCGTGGGCGTCCTCGTCGATGACGAGGTCGGCGACGCGCAGGAGGCCGGAGTCCTCGTCGGTCCCGATCGTGCGGCGGAGGATCGCGCGGATGCGGGCGACGACCTCTTCGAGGCCGAAGGGCTTCGTCACGTAGTCGTCGCCGCCGACGGTGAGGCCCTGGATCTTGTCGCGCATGTCGTCGCGCGCAGTGAGGAAGAGGACGGGGATCTGGACGCCCGCTTCGCGAAGGCGGCGGGTGACGCTGAAGCCGTCCATGTCGGGGAGCATGACGTCGAGGACGATGAGGTCGGGGGACTCGTCCATCGCCTTCCTGTAGGCGGTCTGTCCGTCCTCGGCGGTCGAGACCTCGAAGCCGGCGAACCTCAGGGAGGAGGCGAGGAGGTCGCGGATGTTCGGTTCGTCGTCGACGACGAGGAGGGAGGCTTCCCCGTCGGATTCATGGCGTGGCATGCCTCGATTCTCCTCGATGATCCTGGATGTTCGCTGGGCGTTGGATGGGAGGCGGACTCGCCGTTCTCCGGAGCCGACGGCGCCCTGTGAGACAATGCGCACTGTCAGACGTCGACGCAGGAAGGCCCTCCGATGACCGATTCCCCGTCCGCTTTCGACCCTGAGGCTCCCCTCGCAGTGAGCGCGCCCGAGGTCCTCGGTCCCGAGGCAGGGGCCCGCCTCGGGGAGGAGCCCGGCCATGACGCCCCCGCACCGGGCGCCCCCGCTCCCGGCGATCCGATGGCCCCCGCGGACGTCGCATTCCTCCCGGTCTCCCCGCGGCTGGCCCACGTGCGGGTCGTCTCGACCCTCCTCTCCTTCGCCCCCCTCCTCATCGCGGCGATCGTCCTCGCGCTGCTCGTCTCAGCGTGGTTCTGGATCGGGGCCGGCCTCCTCGGCGTGCTCGGCCTGTGGATCCTCTGGCTCATCCCGCGCCAGGTGCGCGCGATGGGCTACGCCCTCGCGGACGATGAGTTCCTCATCCGCAAGGGCGTGATGTTCCGTCACCTCACCCTCATCCCCTTCGGGCGGATCCAATACGTCGCGGTCTCCGAGGGCCCGATCGCGCGGGCCTTCGGGATCGCGGAGATCCGTCTCCACACCGCTTCGGCCGAAACCTCCGGAACGCTCAACGGCGTCCCAAGCATCGAGGCGGCGCGACTGCGCGACATGCTCTCCGAGAAGGGCAGCGCGGAAACGGCAGGACTGTGATGGCGCGCGATCGCGGCCTCGACGCCGCAGAGAGGATCCGGGCGGCCGAAGGAGGGGTGCCCGAATCGCAATGGCGGCGCCTCCATCCGATCTCCCCCGTCATCAACGCATGGAAGGCGCTCGCCGTCCTCGCGGCGATCGTCTTCTACCAGAACATCGACATCGTCGTCGACGCCCTCGATTCAGAAGCCGCCCACGCCCTCGGCGTCGTCCTCCTCATCCTCATCATCATCGGCGCCCTCCTCGCGGTCCTCCTCCTCGCCGTCCTCTACTCCTGGCTCGCCTGGCGCGCGACCCGCTTCGCGGTCTCGAGCGGGGGCGTCTTCTACCGCTCGGGCGTCCTCATGCGCACCCTCAAGCACGCGCGCCTCGACCGGATCCAGGCGGTCGACCTCTCCTATCCGCTCCTCGGGCGCCTTTTCGGGCTCGGACGGATCAACATCGAGGTCGCGGGCGGGGCCGACTCCTCCGTCTCCTTCGGGTATCTGAAGACCGCCGAGCTCGACGCCCTGCGCGCCGAGATCCTCGCGAAAGCCGCAGGGGTGGTCGTCCCCACCCGCGGCCCCGCGCCCGCCGCCGAATCCCCCGACGAGGGCGGGGCCGCGGGCGAGCTCGAGGGGAGGGAGGACGCCACTGCGCCCCTCGGGGCTCTTGCGGGCGCCCCCGTCGCCCCCGAGAAGGTCCTCTACACGGTGCCCCCCTCCCGGCTCATCGCCTCCCTCTTCCTCAACCTCGGCATGCTCGCCGGCATCCTCATCGCCGTCTCGGCACTCGTCGGGACGATCATCGCCCTCGTCCTCCTCGGCCCAGCCGCCCTGTCCGGCATCGCGCCGGCGGCGATCGGCGCGCTCGCGGGCGTGTCGGTGCTGTGGTCGCGTTTCGCCGGCGAGTTCACCTTCACCGCCGCCGTGTCCCCCGATGGGATCCGCACGCGCGCCGGTCTCCTCGAGACGCGCTCGCAGACGATCCCCCCGAGGCGGGTCCATGCGGTCCGCGTCCTTCAGCCCCTCCTGTGGCGCCGGCGCGGCTGGTACCGGGTGACGATCACCCAGGCCGGTTACGTCGGGAATTCCGATTCCTCGGGAACGAAGAGCTCCGCGGCCTCCGTCCTCCTGCCCGTCGGCACGCGCGAGGACGCCGAGCTCGCGCTCTGGCTCGTCGTCCGCGACCTCGGGGTCGCCGACCCCAAGGCCTTCCTCGAGGCCGCGCTCCACGGCGACGAGGAAACCGGCGGATTCACCCCGGTTCCGGAGCGCGCGAGGATCCTCGATCCCCTCGTTCGGCGTCGCCGCGCCGTCGCCCTCACTCAGACCGCCCTCGTCCTGCGCGACGGCTGGCTCACGCGCTCCCTCTCCGTCATCCCCGTCGAGCGCCTCCAGTCGCTCAGCGTCTCGCAGGGCCCGTGGGAGCGCCGCCTCGACCTCGTCGACGTGCATGCGCAGATCGTCCCGGGAGAGACCCCCACCGTCGTCCAGCACATGGACTCTCGGGCTGCGGCCGCCCTCGTCGACGAGCTCCGCGTGCGCTCCCTCGTCCGTCGCACCGCCGAACCCCCGGAGAAGTGGATGACTCGCGTCGAGGAGGCCCTCGAGGCGAGGGAAGAGACGGGCGCGCCCGACGCCCCCGTCGAGGAGGCGCGCGGATGAGTGCGCCGGGCGGGCGCCTCGGCGTCGGAATCATCGGCATGGGGACCGCCGGTCCCGTCATCGGCTCCGCCCTGCGCGCGGCCGGTCACCAGGTCATCGCTGTCGCCGCCCAGAGCGCGGAGGCGATCGAGCGCGCGGACATCCTCCTGCCCGGCGTTCCGGTCCTCCCGATCGAGGTGCTCGTCGAGCGCAGCGAACTCGTCGTCCTCGCCGTGCCCGACGCGGAGATCTCCGGCCTCGTCTCCGGCCTCGCGGACCTCGGCGCCTGGAGAATGGGCCAGCTCCTCGTCCACCTCGCCGGACCCTACGGGACGGGGATCCTCGATCCGGCGCGCGCCGCGGGCGTCATCCCGCTCGCGATCCACCCCGTCCTGCGCCTCACCGGATGGAGCGCCGACGTCCAGCGCTTCACAGGGGCTCCCTTCCTCGTCACGGCCCCCGCGCCCTTCCTCCCGATCGCGCAGGCGCTCGTCGTCGAGATGGGCGGCGAGCCGATCCTCGTCGACGAGGAGTCCCGGGCCCGGGTCGACGCCGCCCTCGCCCTCGGGGCCGCCGGTGTCGTCTCCTCCGTCGTCGCCTCGCTCGGCATCCTCGAGGAGGCCGGCATCGACGACGCCGCGCTCCTCGCCTCCCGGCTCCTCCCCGAGGCCGCGGCCGAGGCGATCGAGGAGGGGGAACGCGTCCTCGGCGCGCCCTTCTCGACCGCGGACGCCGATGCGATCCGCCTCCACGCCCTCGCCCTCGCGAATGCGGATCCCGCCGCGCACAGCCTCTACACCTCTCGGGCGCGTGAAGCGATCGACCTCCTCGCGTCCAGGGGCCGAATCGACGAGCGCGCTGCGAACGCCGCGAGGACGGCGCTCCTCGAGGACTAACGCCCTCGCCCCGCGCCCCGGCGACGCCGCTTCGCCGGGGCGTGGGAAGGGGACGTGGCCGAGGGAACTCTCCTCGGAGTGGGAATGCGCTGCGAAGGGCAGCACAATGGAGGCATGACGCATCGACCCGTCCTCGTCCGCACCCGAGAAGAACTCGCCGACGCGCTCGCGGCCCTCACCGGCTCGCGCGCCCTCGTCATGACGATGGGCGCGCTCCACGCCGGTCATCTCGAGCTCGTCACGCGCGCGAAGGAAGCGGGCGACCATGTCGTCGTCACGATCTTCGTCAATCCCGCGCAGTTCGCTCCCGGGGAGGACTACGACGCCTACCCGCGCACCCTCGACGCCGACCTCGCCGCCCTTGAAAGCGTCGGGGCCGACCTCGTGTGGGCGCCCGCCCCCGAGGACGCCTACCCCGAGCCGATCGATGTCTCGATCGATCCGGGGCCGATCGCGAAGGTCCTCGAGGGCGCCTCGCGCCCGACGCACTTCGCCGGCGTCGCCCTCATCTGCACGAAGGTCATGGGCCTCGTCCGCCCGGATGTCGCCTTCTTCGGGGAGAAGGACGCCCAGCAGCTCGCGATGCTCCGCCACGTCTTCTCCCAGCTCGACGTTCCCGTCCGCGTCGAAGGGGTCCCGATCGTCCGAGACGAGGACGGGGTCGCCCTGTCGAGCCGTAATCGCTACCTCTCGGCGGAGGAGCGCGTGCGCGCGCGGGGGCTCTCAGCGGGATTGCGCGCCGGGGTCGAAGCGGCCTCCCGCGGCGCTTCCGCGTCCGAATCCGTCGCCTCGGTCATTGAGGTGCTCGATTCGACCGGCGGCATCGACATCGACTACGTCGCCCTCGTTGACGAGGGGACCTTCGCGATCCTCGCCGCGAGCGAGGGCGTCGCCCTCGCCCCCGAGGAGGCCCGTGCCCGAGTGACGCACGCCGCCGGAGGTGGGCGCGCGGCGAGGCTGCTCCTCGCCGCGCGTGTGGGCACGACGCGCCTCATCGACAACATGCCGCTCGTCCTCGAGGAGGCGGCCGATGAGTGAGATCCTCCGCCCCATGATCCAGGGGAAGATCCATCGCGCGACCGTCACCGGCGCCGACCTCCACTACGTCGGCTCTGTGACGATCGATGAGGACCTCCTCGACGCCGCCGACATCGCGCCCGGCCAGCAGGTCGACATCGCCGACATCGACAACGGCAACCGCCTGACGACCTACGCGATCGCCGGGGAGCGCGGCTCGGGTGTCGTGCAGTTGAACGGGGCGGCCGCGCACCTCGTGAGTGTCGGGGATCTTGTCATCGTCATGGCCTACTGCCAGGTGCCCGAGTCGATGGTTCGCGCGTGGAGGCCCGCGGTCGCCTTCGTCGACGAGGAGAATCGCCTCATCGAAGCGGGTGACGACGCGGGGGCCGTGCCGGAGGAGTCGGCCCGCGCGAAGGAGCTCGGCCTGAAGTCCTCCGGTGTGAGGCGCTGACGCGCATCCTCGCGGCGGACTGAGCCGGATCCGAACGCTTCTTCGGGGGCGGCATTCCGTGATGCGTCGATGAGAAGAAGACTCTCGTCGCTCGGCCCGGTGCTGCGGTCTGCTCGCCGTCGCCGTCCGAGGGCCATGATCATGAGCGATCTGCGGGGGTGCGCCCCGGGAGGGCGACGACTCTCCACTCCGCTGTGAGCGCATGCCAGCGCTCATCCTCGTCGAAGGGGCCGTGGGCGAGTCAAGGGTCCACAGGATGCGAAGGAAGCCAGCAGTCGATGCGATCGCCCGTCGTCCGCTGTGGTGAGACGCCGAGCGCCCTCAGGACATGCCGGAGGATGCTGTCACCCGCGATCTGCGCGCTCCCTGCTGGGCGCGGCCTTCGTCACGGGGCGCGGGAAGCTCGCCGTGCTGCCGCTACGATTGGGGGCGTGACTGACGAGAACACGATTGCCGCACCCCCCGAAGAGGACGACGCCCCCGAGCAGGTCCGGGTCCGCAAGGACAAGCGCGCCCGGCTCCTCGACGAAGGCCGCGAGGCCTACCCGGTCGTCCTCGCGATCACCTCATCGATCGCCGAGCTCCGGGAGAAGTACGCCGACCTCGCCACCGGCGAGGAGACCGAGGACGAGGTCGGGATCGCCGGCCGCGTCATGCTCGCGCGCAACGGCGGCAAGCTCTGCTTCGCGACCCTCCAGGATGGAGCGGGCACGCGTATTCAGGTGATGCTCTCCCAGGCAGAAGTCGGCGCCGAGTCCCTCGCGCGGTACAAGGCGGACGTCGACCTCGGCGATCACCTCTTCGTCCACGGCCGCGTCATCTCCTCGCGCCGCGGTGAGCTCTCGATCATGGCGTGCCCGGGCGTCGCGCCCGCCGGCCTCGCCACTCCCGGCATCGCCGAGGGGGATCCCGTCCCCGCGTGGGAGATCGCCGCGAAGTCGCTGCGTCCTCTCCCGAAGACCTACACCGCCGAGGACGGCACCGAGATGTCGCTCTCGGAGGACATGCGCGTGCGCCGTCGCTACCTCGACATGATCGTCCGCCCTGCGGCCCGCGACATGGTCCGGATGCGCGCGAAGGTCGTGAAGTCGCTCCGCGACTACTTCGATGAGGCGGGCTTCATCGAGATCGAGACGCCGATGCTCCAGAACCTTCACGGAGGCGCGGCGGCCCGTCCCTTCTCGACCCATATGAACGCCTACGACACCGAGCTCTACCTGCGGATTGCTCCCGAGCTCTTCCTCAAGCGGGCGGTCGTCGGCGGCGTCGACAAGGTCTTCGAGATCAACCGGAACTTCCGCAACGAGGGCGCCGACTCCTCGCACAGCCCCGAGTTCACGATGCTCGAAGCCTACGAGGCCTACGGCTCCTACGACACGATGGCCCGTCGCACCCGCGAGTTCATTCAGAAGGCGGCGCGTGACGCCCTCGGCACCGAGGTCGTCACCCTCGCCGACGGCTCGAGCTACGACCTGTCGGGGTCGTGGACGCAGATCTCGATGTTCGAGGCGACCGCTCAGGCCCTCGGACGCGAGTTCACCGTCGACACTCCCCGTGAGGAGCTCGTCCGCATCGCCGAGGAGCTCGGGGAGGATGTCGCCGATCACTGGGGTCCGGGCAAGATTGCCGAAGTGATCTTCGAGGCCGCCGTCGGCGACACGCTGTGGGAACCGACCTTCGTCCGGGACTACCCGGAGGATTCCTCCCCCCTGACGCGCGGTCACCGCACGAAGAAGGGGCTCGTCGAGAAGTGGGACCTGTACGTGCGCGGTTTCGAGCTCGCAACGGCCTACTCCGAGCTCGTTGATCCGGTCATCCAGCGCGAACGCTTCGAGGCTCAGGCGCTGGCGGCTGCGAACGGCGATCCGGAGGCGATGGTCCTCGATGAGGACTTCCTCATGGCGATGGAGTACGGCATGCCCCCGGCCGGCGGGATGGGCATGGGCCTTGATCGCCTCCTCATGGCCCTGACGGGCCAGGGGATCCGTGAGACGATCACCTTCCCTCTCGTGAAGAAGCTCTGATCCTCCCTCATGTTGTGATCCCTGCGTGAGTGTCGAATCGGCAGAAGGGTCTGCGGCCCCGGGCGTGAAGGCGCCCGG
Organism: uncultured Schaalia sp.; assembly: GCA_964548945.1. Taxonomy (GTDB): domain Bacteria; phylum Actinomycetota; class Actinomycetes; order Actinomycetales; family Actinomycetaceae; genus Pauljensenia. The sequence goes on along the minus strand of CAZJTN010000007.1, from coordinate 3,338 downwards.
GGCCGTCTTGTGCTTCCGGGGGTCACGACCTATTCTCATGCCTAGCACTGCTAGGTATTCCCTGAGGGAGGAGGGACGATGAACGTCAACAAAGACCTCGTCGCCGCCTCCGCAACGCCCATCGTCCTCGGGGTGCTCGCGCAGGGCGAAGAGTACGGCTACTCGATCCTCAAGCGCATCACAGAGGCCTCGGGAGGCGAACTCGACTGGAGCGAGGGGATGCTCTACCCCCTCCTCCACCGCCTCGAACACCAGGGCCTCATCGAGAGCCACTGGGTGAGTGCCGACGGAGCCCGACGGCGGAAGTACTACGCGATCACGGACGCCGGGTGCGACGAATTGCGAGGGCGAGCCGAGGCGATCGGCCTCGTCTTCGCGACCCTGGAAGGCCTCCTCCCGGAGGACATGAGGAAGAAAGGATGAGATGGTGAATCCTCAGACGAATGCACTCCTCCCCGAGGAGCTCGCCCCACTGCTCGAGGGGCTCAGTGCGAGGCGTGGACTCAGCGCCGAGGACGTCGAGGAGCTCGCCGATCACTTGTGCACGGAATATGACGAGCTCAGGGGACTCGGCCTGAGCGGAGTCGAGGCCGCGCTCATCGTCGAACACCGCTTCGGCGCCGGATCCGAGGTCGCCTCCGAGTACCTCCTCGCCCACCCCGAACGCGCCTGGCGCCGACTCGACGAGGAAGGGGGGCGCCCCTCCTGGCACCTCCCCCTCGCGCTCGGCATCGGCCTCGTCGCCGGTATTCTCACGAGGTTCTTCGCCGAGCTCGTGCCCGCGGAACGGGCCGTCGTCCTCATGCGCGCGATCCTCCTCATCCCCTTCGCCTTCCTCGCCGCCTACCTCGCCGCGACGGCTCGCAACCGCGACTTCCGGGGCCTCGCCCTCCTCGGCGCCCTCCTCGCAGGGAGCGCCGGCGTCGCCATCGGGTACCCGGGCGCAGAGGAGGGCCAGACGGCGCTCCTCACGGCGATCCACGTGCCGATCCTCGTCCTCGTCCTCGTCGGAATCGCCTTCCTCGGGAGGAGATGGACGCGCCTTGAGGCGTGGATGGACTGGGTGCGCTTCCTCGGCGAGGGAGCGATCTACTACGTCCTCACGGCACTCGGCGGCGGCGTCGTCATCGGACTTCTCACCGCCGTCTTCGAGGCGATCGGCATCGACACCGCTGGGCCCTACGGCACCGTCCTCGGCTGGCTCGTCCCGATCTGCGCGGTCGGCGCACTCTTCGTGTGCGCCTGGCTCGTCGAGTTCAAGAAGTCCGCGATGGAGAACGTCGCGCCGGTCCTCACCGCCGTGTTCACACCGGTGATGACGATCGCCCTCCTCAGCTTCCTCGTCGTCGTCTCCGTCACGGGCAACCCCATCGAGGCGGATCGGGAGATTCTCATCGTCTTCGATCTCCTCCTCATCGTCGTCGAGGCGATCGTCATGTTCACGGTGTCGGCACGACCCTCGGAATCGCCCGTCCGCGCCCTCGATTGGATGCAGATCGCCCTCATCATCGCGGGAATCATCGTCGACATCCTCCTCCTCTGGGCGCTCGGGGGGCGCGTCCTCGAGTACGGGGCCTCGGCGAACAAGCTCGCCGCGCTCGGCGTCAACCTCCTCCTCCTCATCCACCTCATCGGAGCGCTCTTCGGCTACCTGCGCCTCGCGAAGGGCGGTGGTGCGCTCGCGCTCGAACGCTGGCAATCGGCAGCGCTGCCGGTGTTCGCCGTATGGGCCGGGATCGTCGCCTTCATCTTCCCGCCCGTCTTCCGTTTCGTCTGAGCGGAGCGGAGCGAAGGGCCTGCGGGCATCAGACGCGCGAGGTCGCGCGCAGGAGGGAGGCTTCGGCCTCGTCGAGACTGGAGACGGGGCGACAGCCCCTGCCGATCCACTCCCGGACCATCTGCGGTTCCTTCGCAGCGAGGAGGATTCCGCGGGTGACGAGGACGTGAGGGGCCTTGCGGCCCTCGCCGAGATCGCGGAGGAATCGGAACCACATGTTCCTCAAGGGGGATCTCGCGATGCAGATCGCGTCGGCGAGGACACCGGCGTCGCGGAGCTCGTCGACGAGGGTCGAAGCGAAGACGCCCTCGGCGATGATCGTGGATTCCCCTTCGTCGAGGCGCAGGGTCTGGACGGCCGTTCGGCGGTTGCTCGGGATGTCGTAGACGGGGATCCTCGTCGACCCCTCGCGGCAGAGCTCGACGAGTGCGTCGCGGGCCTCGTCGTGGTTCCACGAGGCGGGGTCGTCCCAGTCGATGAGCCCGGTCGGGAAACGGGGCATGTCCTCTTCCGTGTCGTCCCGGTAGAAGTGGTCGAGGGAGATCGACCGGATGCCCGTCCTCGTCGTCAGGGAGGTCTTCCCGGAGCCGGAGGGGCCGGCGAGGATGATGATGCGGGCTCGGGGGGCGGGGGGTGCGGCCATGGGGGCCAGGATACGGCCTCGGGCGCAGGGGCGGTGGGGGCCTGCCGAGGGCGTGGCCGAGCTCTATTTTCAGGAGGCGGAGAAAACAGCGTAGACTGAGGATCCGCGACTCCCAGGGATCGAGGAACATGACAGCGCCGAAGGAAGGATCGGTCGGCGGGGGCGGGCCGAAGCGCAGGAAGGGCCGCCCGCCGAGGATCGACCGCGAGAAGATCCTCCTCGCCGCGCGGAGTCTTCCCCCCGAGCGGGTGACGATGCAGGCGGTCGCCGACATCCTCGGCGTCGACCCGACGGCTCTCAACTATCACGTCGGCGGCCGCGTCGGCTTCCTCCGCCTCGTCGCCCTCGACCGCGCGCGTCTCGCCGCCCACGCTTTCGCCGAAGAGCCGGAGTCAGCGGATTGGCGCGAGGCCCTCGTGCGATTCGCGGGCGCGATGCGTTCGTCGATCGCCTCGATCGGACCGCTCGCCCGCTACCTCGAATTCGATGCCGCCTCGGCGGTCTCCTACATCGCCCCGCTCGAACGGATCCTCCGATCGCTCACCAGCGCCGGGCTCCCCTTGGCTGATGCCCTTCGCGCCCTGCTCCTCGTCTCCCATACGGCCGCCCACGCGGGCAAAGCGGATGCGCATCGTCGGGCGATGGCCGAGGGCGTCGAGTGCGAGGCGCCGCACGGCTCGGGGTCCCCGAAGGGGCGCGATGGCGAAGCGGAGGGTGCGCTGCGCGGGCACGGGCGCTTCTTCGACATGCTCGCTGCTGCGCCCGATGATTTCCCGCTCATCCGCTCGCTCATGCGCGGTGAGGTCGAGGGGATCGCCTTCGGCGAAGCTTCGGATGCGGACGACCAGTTCGCCTTCGAGCTCGACACGGTCCTTGACGGCATCGCCGCGAGGCTCCCGGGACCCGGAGCCCACTGAG
>CAZJTN010000006.1:6599-20266 GCA_964548945.1 uncultured Schaalia sp. | reverse complement strand
TACGGCGAGGCCGAGGTCGGCTCGTGGGAGCCGCCCGAGCCGGTCGGGCAGGTCCGCTTCCGCATGTTCAACGCCCATGCGGTCGCTGATCTCATCGGCCCGAACCGGGCCGAGCTCATCACTGAGGCGGAACGGGAGAAGGTCGAGGCGCGCTTGGGGCCCGATCCGCTTGAGGCGGGCGCTCGGGAGGATGTGGAAGCGGCGGCGCGATTCGCGCAGGCGGCGCATGCGAGGAAACGGCCGATCGGCGAGATCGTCATGGATCAGTCGATCATCGCGGGCGTCGGGAACATCTACCGGGCGGATGCGCTGTTCCTCGCGGGGATCTCCCCGCACCGCAAGGGCGCGAACATCTCGGTCAAGCGCCTCACGGAGCTGTGGGTCCTCATCTGCGATCTCATGAATCGGGGCCTCGCCGCCGGGCGCCTGGAGACCATGGATCCCAAGGAGGCGCCGAATCCGCCGATCGAGGGTGATGAGGAGGCCTCGCGATGGTACGTCTACCACCGCACGGGCAGGCCGTGCCTGCGCTGCGGGACACCGATCCGCGAGGCGCTCATGCAGAACAGGCGCCTGTTCTGGTGCCCGTCCTGCCAGAGGTGATCAGACGACCTCTTCGAATCCGAGGCCGCCGTAGAGCTCGGCCGCGCCCAAGTGGCGCGAGTCGATCCTCAGGGCGAGGGTTTCGAAACCCCATTCCTTGGATCGTTTCGCGATCTCGGCGACGAGGGCTGTCGCGATGCCGCGACGCCGGTACTCCGGGTCGACGACGAGGTCGATGACGAAGGGGCCGTCGGGGGCGTCGTCCCAGGGGGATTCGCGGACGACGAGGATCGCGCCGACGAGCGCGCCGCCGTCCCAGGCGCCGACGAAGGAGTCGTCGGTCGTCGGGCCGAAGGCGCCGTCGAAGGCCATGCGGAGGTGCTCGGAGGCCTCGAGGACGTTCTCCGCGCTCGTCTCGTCGCCGTAGGCGTCCAGGGTGAGGACTGCCATGGTCGGGATGTCGTAACGGGTGAGCGTTGCGATCTCGACTCCGTCCGGGCGATCGACATCGGTCAACGCATCCACCGGTGCGTGTAGTGTGCGCTGTTCCATGACCCCAGCATAGGTGGCGCGAATCACAGGCGCGTGCTTTCCGCGCCTGGCCGCGTCACGCGGCGAGCGGTGCCTGCGCTGCGCGGTGGGGGCGAGGTCGGTGTCGGCGGAGCGGAGGCGCCCTCGCCTCAAATGTAGAGCTCGGGCTCGGCGAGGAAGCAGGCGGGATCGATGATGAGGTCGGAATCCTTCGTGTCCGCTCCCGGCTTGGGGATGATCCTCGCGGGCACGCCGATCGCGACTGATCCGTGGGGGACGTCCTTGACGACGACCGCATTCGCCCCGACCTTCACGCCCTCCCCGATCGTGATGGGGCCGAGGACTTTCGCCCCCGCACCGATCATCACGTGATTGCCGACGGTGGGATGGCGCTTCCCGGGGCTCATCGAGACTCCGCCGAGGGTGACGCCGTGGAAGATCACGACGTCCTCGCCGACTTCCGCGGTCGCTCCGATGACGACTCCCGTCGCGTGATCGATGAAGACCCTTCGACCGATGAGGGCCGCGGGGTGGATGTCAACGCCGGTCGTCGAGCGCGACATGGAGGAGAGGATGCGGGCCGGCAGGCGCGCGCCGCGTTTCCACAGGGAGTGCGAGACGCGGTGGGCCCACAGGGCGTGGACGCCCGGGTAGGTGAGGGCGACCTCGAGGGGGGAGGAGGCGGCGGGGTCGCGCCGCAGAGCGGTGTCGAGGTCCTCCTTGAGGAGCTTCCACGCGGTCTTCGGGTTGATCGCCATCGCAGGTCCTTCGATTCTCAGGGTGTCGTCAGTCTAGGCGGGCGGGACCCGCGGGCGCCGCTCCCAGGAGGGCGAAGGGCCCGCGGACCAATGATGGTCCACGGGCCCCGGGGACTGTGATCAGTCCTTGAGGTCCTCGAAGAGCGCCGTCGAAAGGTAGCGCTCGCCCGTGTCGGGGAGGAGGGTGACGATCTTCTTGCCGGCGAATTCGTCGCGGGCGGCGACCTCGGCGGTGCCGGCGAGGGCCGCTCCGGAGGAGATGCCGACGAGGAGGCCCTCTTCGGCGGCGGCTCGGCGGGCGAATCGCATCGCGGTGGCGGTGTCCACGGAGATCACCTCGTCGATGATCTCGCCGTTGTAGTTCGCCGGGAGGAAGTTCGGCATGAGGCCTTGGATGCCGTGCGGCGCGGGGTTGCCGCCGGTGAGGACGGGGGACTCGGCGGGCTGGACGGCGATGATGCGGATCCCGGGGTTGTGGGCCTTGAGGGTCTTGGCGACTCCGGAGATCGTGCCGCCGGTGCCGACGCCCGCGACGAAGACGTCGATCTCGCCGTCGGTGTCGGTCCAGATCTCCTCTCCGGTCGTGAGGGCGTGGATGCGCGGGTTCGCCGGGTTGTCGAACTGCGAGGCGATGATCGAGCCGGGGCGCTCATCGCGGATGCGCTCGGCCTCGGCCACCGCGGCGGCGACGCCACCCTTTGGATCGGTGAGGACGAGCTCGGCGCCGAAGGAGCGGACGATGATGCGGCGCTCGACGGACATCGAGGCGGGCATGACGATGACGACCTTGTAGCCGCGCGCGGCGCCGACCATGGAGAGGGCGATGCCGGTGTTGCCCGAGGTCGCTTCGATGATCGTCCCGCCCGGAGCGAGGGCGCCGGCCTCCTCGGCCGCATCGATGATCGCGGCGGCGATGCGGTCCTTGACGGAGGAGGCGGGGTTGAAGGCCTCGACCTTGGCGACGACGTCGACACCCTCGCCGACGACGCGGTTGAGGCGGACAAGGGGGGTGCGGCCGATGAGCTCGGCGACGTTCGAGGCGATGTTCGACATGCTGTTCTCCTGAGATCTACGAGTGCGGGAAGAGGCTGCGGGTGCGCCGAGGCGCGGGTGCGGGATCGGGCGCGTGGGGATGAGGGGCATCAAGGCGCAGGGCGAATGACGACGCACGAGGGCGTCACCGGGGTCATTCGCCCAGAAGACACGGACACGGGCGCGCGAGGACCGCCGGGCTCGCGGGGGCGAGCTCGAGGGCGGTGATGTCGGCGGCGGTCACGTTGAAAACTTTAGGGCCTCGGTGCTGGTCCGTCCACCTCGACCCGTGTCTCGCCCACCATGCGGAACTGTGCAATGCCCTGCGTGGCAGCGGCGATGAGGGCGTCGAAAGGAGCGCGTTGCCCCGGTTCCACCCCGATCCGGATCTCGACGTCATCGCCCCAGGTGACCTCGAGCACTTCCGCTCCGGCGGCGCGCAATTCGGCTTCGATGCGGCCCGCGCTCGCGAGGGGGAGGGAGGTCGAGAGGATCTCGAGCTTGCGGAGGTGGCTGCGGGGGGCGAGGGCGAGGGCCTCGGAGACTGAGGAGGAGTAGGCGCGGATGAGTCCGCCGCCGCCGAGGAGGATCCCGCCGAAATAGCGCGTGACGACGGCGCAGGCGTTCCACACCCCGGCGAGTCTCAGTGCGTCGAGCATGGGGACGCCGGCGGTTCCCGAGGGTTCGCCGTCGTCGCTCGAATGCTGCTGGGGATTGAGGCCCTCTTCGATGACGAGGTAGGCCGAGCAGTTGTGGCGCGCCTGCGGATGCTGGGATTTCACGAGATCGATGAGCTCGCGCGCCTCGCGCGCCGAGTCGACGCGCGCGAGTGTCGTGAGGAAGCGGGAGCGCTTGATCTCGATCTCATGCTCGATGAGGGTTCCCGTCCGGATCGTGTCGATCGATGCCATCTCAGAGGCTGTGCGGCGTGTGCCCGCGGATGATGAAGTCGAAGGGCGGTCGCTCGGCGTCCCCGATGAGCCGATCAGCACCGGCGTCGCCGATCACGGGCGACACCGCGTGGCCGTCGAGGATGACGACGGACCGGTCGGGGCGCTCCAGGTCCTCGGCGAGCTCGGGAGTCACCGCATCGCGGATCGCGAGGAGTTCGGGGATCCCGTATTCCGATTCCTCGTGAAGCCGCGCACCTTCGTCCCGATTCGCCCGGGTGTGTACGACGAGGGACTCGAGATCGACTGCGTTCATGGGCTCCTCCCGGCCGATCGTGCGGACCCGGCCAGGATATGCGCTTCGGCGCCTTCTGCGCCGGGATCACTCCTCCTCGGGGCCGAACCAGTGCGCGAGGCCGTCATCGACTCCCTCGAGGGCGAGGGCTTCGGCCATCTCTTCAGGCGTCATGAGGAGATCGTTGAAGGCGCGCGTGAGCTCGTCCTTCAGCGAGTCCGGCCCGCATCCCGTGATGATGATGTGCGTGTAGGCGTCCTGCGTCCATTCGCCCGCGCGTCCCACGTGGACGCATCCGCCCGAGACCTCCCAGGCGCCGATCATGCTCGGGCGGCTCGGCAACCAGAAGCATCCCCTCGCGCAGACGCCGATGGGCGCGAGGCTCGCCGCCGCTGAGGCGAGTCGTTCCGGGTGGAAGGGGCGCTCCGAATGGAGGTCGAGGGTCCATACGCCCCTTTCGCCGGGGCCGCCCCAGGCTTCGGTCGACGCCGGGTGGATGCGCGCGATCGCCGCGTCGGGATCGTGGAGCGCGTCGAAGAGGAGTTCTGGGCTGAGCTCGTCGAGGTGGCGGATCATCAGGGAGTCGAAGGCCCGCAGATGCTCGACGAGGTCGAGGCCGAGCCCCTCCTCGCCGAGGGCGATGACGAGGTCGGCGTAGCCCACGCCGTTCATGAGGACTTCGCCGGTGCAGCGCCCGTCGCCCTCGACGATCGCCGCTGCGAGCTCCTTGAGGGGGACGTGGTCGAAGAGGTCCTCGGGGACACGGGCGAGGTCGACGAGATGGGCCTGAGTCGACAGCTCGACTCCGTCGAGGATTTGCGAGGGCGCGCTGAGCTCTGCGAGGGCTGGGATGCAGGTGAGTGCCTCGACGTTGACGGGCAGGGCGAGGATGAGGCGCTCACGGCCCGCGTCGCGCAGCTCGGCGAGCCAGGGGATGATGCCCTCGCGGAGTGAGCAGGACATGCAGGCGTGCGCGAGGGGGACTCCGCGGTGTTCGACTTCCTCGAATCCTTCGATGAGGCGCATGGAGACGCCGGCCTCGTCGATGTCGACGACGAGCGCGGGGGCGATGTCCGAGACGGCGAGGAGACCGGCCGTGCGGAGCATGGGGGAGGGGGAGGAGAGGGAAGCCAGTCGCATCGTGATCCTTCGCTCAAGGCTTGCATGAGAACGATTTTCAATACTATAACTGTTTCGAGGAACGAAGAAAGAGTCGCGAACCCGCGACCCGAATCGAGGAAAGGACGCGCCGTGAGCAGAACCTGCCAGGTGCTCGGCACAACGCCGGGCTTCGGCAACGCCGTCTCCCACTCGCACAGGAAGACGAAGAGACGCTGGGACGTCAACGTCCAGAAGAAGCGCTATTGGGTGCCCTCCCTCGGGCGCACGATCACGCTCACCCTGTCCGCGAGGGGGATCAAGACCATCGACAAGCGCGGAATCGAAGCGGTCGTCGCCGACATGCGCGCGAGAGGGGAGACGTTCTGATGGCCGCGAAGAGCAAGGACCTGCGTCCGATCATCACCCTGCAATCGACTGCGGGAACCGGATACCGCTACGTCACCACCAAGAACCGCCGTAACACGCCCGAGCGGATGCGGATCCGCAAGTACGACCCCATCGCCCGCAAGCACGTCGAGTTCGTGGAGACCCGCTGACATGGCCAAGAAATCCAAGATCGCCCGGAACCACCAGCGCGAGCGAATCGTCGAGAAATACGCCGAGCGCCGGGCGCAGCTCAAAGCCGCATCCGTGAACCCGAATTCCTCCGCGGAAGAGCGGGAGGCCGCGATGCGGGCCCTGCACGCCCTGCCCCGCAACGCCTCGCCGACCCGTCTGCGAGGGCGGGGCGCCACCGACGGTCGAGCGCGGGGATACCTCCGTCGCTTCGGTCTCTCGCGCGTGCAGTTCCGATCCATGGCCCTGCGCGGCGAGCTCCCCGGCGTCGTCAAGTCCTCCTGGTAGCGGCCCGGTCGCGACCTCTTCAGACAGTCACCGAGTGCCGCTCGCCTCGACGAGGCCGGGCGCCCCGACCATGAGAAAGGAGATTCCCATGAAACCGAAAATCCACCCCGATTACCACCGAGTCGTCTTCAGGGACCGCGGCGCCGACTTCGCGTTCCTCACCCGATCGACCCTCACCTCCGATCAGACCATCGAATGGGAGGACGGGGTGACCTATCCCGTCGTCGATGTCGAAATCTCCTCGGCCTCGCATCCCTTCTGGACCGGGAAGTCCCGACTCGTCGATACCGCCGGCAGGGTTGAGAAGTTCCGCGCCCGTTACGGCGAGCGCGCCACGACGGCCGATCGTCAGGAGGTGCGGGCATGAAGGTCCGCGCATCCCTGCGTTCGCTCGCCAAGCAGCCCGGTTCCGTCGTTGTGCGCCGGCGCGGCCACCTCTACGTCATCAACAAGAAGAACCCGAGGCTCAAGGCCCGCCAGGGCTGAGCGCGTCGCATGAGGGTTGCTCCGGGGCGCAGTGGGCCCATCGGGCTGTAACGAGGATCGCATCGCGCTCTCGTGTCCCGGCTTCAGGGCCGATCCGGGCCCGTGGTAACATTTCCGGGTTGCCGTCAGTGGGAACGGGCCGGTCGGGTCCTTCTCGCGGCGCCGAGCGTCGGGCGGCGGTCCTCGGACCACCCACCGACCATACGACTCACGAGAAGAGAGGGGAGGCACGACAATGGCAGTTCCGAAGCGAAAGATGTCCCGTGCGAACACCCGCACTCGCCGTTCCTCGTGGAAGGCCGATCTCACCGCGCTCGACACCGTCAAGGTGTCCGGACGCAAGGTCCGCATTCCGCGTCGTCTGGCGAAGGCGTACAAGAACGGTCTGCTGGAGGTCGAGGCCTGACCTCGATTCCGCAGGGGGCCCGATGCGAAGGCATCGGGCCCTTTCCGCGCGTCCCCTCGTGCGCGCGTCATGCGCGGCACGGATTCGGGATGCCGGCGCCGACGGCCTCGTCGAGCTCCCGGGCCGGGCATGGGGATCGTCGCAGTGGCGTGACCCAAATCCCATCCTGGGCAAGAACATGCAAATGCTCGGTAAAGTAACTGCGTGAACCTCATTGCGGGAGCGATCGGCTCGCTGTTCTCGACCTCGTCGTCGACGGCCGCCGACTTCACCTCCCTCTTCATCATCGCGGCGGCAGCCGTCCTCGCGCCCCTCGCCTCGGCGGCAACCCGCAAACGGGTCCCCGACGTCGTCTGGCTCCTCATCCTCGGCGTCCTCATCGGCCCCTCGGGCCTGGGCATCGCGCACATCACCGACGGCGTCGAGCTCTTCCGCGAAGTCGGCATGGGCCTCCTCTTCCTCACCGCCGGCACGGAGATCGACATCGCGCAGGTGAGGGCCAAGCCCGGAAGGCTCGCCCTCCTCACGTGGGTCGCCTGCTTCGGCCTCGCCCTCGGCGTCGCGGCCGCGATCACCGGCTGGGAGCGGCCCTCCTCAGCGATCGCCCTCGCGATCGCCCTCACCTCGACCGCCCTCGGCACCCTCCTCCCGATCCTCATGGAGGCCGGCCTCGGCGGCACCCCCATCGGGAAATCAGTCCTCGTCCATGGGACGGTCGGCGAGCTCGCGCCGATCCTCGCAATGACCCTCCTCCTCGGCTCACGCTCGCCCGACGCGGCGGCCGCGGTCCTCCTCCTCTTCGTCGCCGCGACCGTCATCGCCGTCGCGATCCCGACGCGCTTCGTCCTGCGCCATCCCGGTGTGGGACGGGTCATCCTCCGTGGCGCACAAACCTCGTCGAAGACCCTCATGCGGGTCGTCATGCTCATTCTCACCGGCCTCATGGCGCTCTCGGCCGTCCTCGACCTCGACATGGTCCTCGGAGCCTTCGCGGCCGGCGTCATCGTCAAGGCCCTCGCGCCCGTCAACTTCTCCACCGTTGAGACAGAGCTGCGGACTCTCGGCTTCTCCTTCCTCATCCCGCTCTTCTTCGTCACCTCCGGGATGAACATCTCACTCGGAGAGGTCGTCGCCCAACCCCTCCTCCTCGCCTTCTTCGTCCTCGCGATCCTCGTCGTCAGAGGCGGACCGATCGTCCTCGTCGAACGCTTCCTCGGCACGGTCGAGAAGCAGGGCTGGCGCGCGGCGGGCCGACTCGGCCTGTACGGGGCGACCGGCCTGCCGATCCTCGTCGCCGTCACCGAGGTCGCGGTCGCCGGCGACATCATGCCCGCCGAGATCGGCTCGCTCCTCGTCGCGGCGGGCGGAGTCTCCGTCCTCCTCTTCCCCCTGCTCGCGAGCCTCGAGAAACGCGTGCCGACGCCTAGAATCATCGTGAACGCGTCGAGAACGGCGCGCTGATCACGACAGATCGAAGGAGATCGCCATGGTGATCCTCATCGCCCGATTCACGGCGAAGCCCGGATTCGAGGAGGAAGTCGCCGACATGATCGCCGGCCTCGCCCGCGACGTGCGCACGGAGCCGGGCAACATCGTCTTCGAGCCCCACCGCGAAGCGGAGAATCCCCGCGCTTTCGTCGTGTTCGAGAAGTACCGCGATGAGGAGGCCTTCCAGGCCCACATGTCAATGCCCTACGGCGCCGTTTTCAATGCCCGGCTCAGGGAGATCATCGAGGAGCCCGAGTCCCAGCTCACCTTCCTCAGCGCGGTCGAAGAGGACGCGCATCCGATCGAGGCGAGGTGAGGGGCGCCCCGATGCGCTTGCGCATTGGGGCTCCTCCCGGATGACCGCTATCCTTGACGTCGGCGCTTCGCAGCCGTGCCTCCGTAGCTCAATGGATAGAGCAAGGGCCTTCTAATCCCGAGGTTGCAGGTTCGAGTCCTGTCGGGGGCGCCGCATGAAGTCCCAGGGCGGTGCGGGTCGCGCCCTGGGACTTTTGCGCATGGCTCGCCGACCTTCTCCTCGCACGCTCGACGCCGTGATCGAGGCGGACGAGAGCGCCGAGCACGGTGCGCAGGCGAGTTCATCGCGGCACGGGCTGAAGACGAGGGCCGCGGGCGCCACGCTCCCCGGGACGGAGGAACGCGCGCCGATGACGCGCGCTGCCCCACTCGCATCCTTCGCCTCCGCGAATGCGGATGCAGACCACGGCGCGTGCGTGGAGAATGCTCATATGGACGAGGAACGCCTCCGCTCGCTCGGCCTCGTTGATGCAGAGCGGCTCTTGGACGAGATCCACCTGTGGGAGTGCCTGAGCGCGCGCGATGCCGAGGGTTATGACGACGTCCATCTCTTCGTTGACAAGAGCGGCGTTCGCCTCGCATCCTTCATGACCTCCGAAAACGGCGGGGGGGGGGGGTGAGTTCTGCTCCTTTGATGGCGAAGGCGGACACGCGGCCCGAGTCTTCGCCATACGCCCCGGCCTCGCCCTCGTCGATCTGATGTCTGCGGGCTCGGCCTCGCGGACGATCCTCGTCGAGGTCGATGACCCTCAGGTCTACCCGCACCACGGGCTCCGCGGACCCGGATGCGCCCTCGAGCTCGACGACTTCCGCCTCGGTGCGATCGCCACGCGATTCGAGGTCGTCGAGGACGAGGAGTCCTTCCTCGCTGTGCGGGCGCGAAGGGACGATGACGCGCTGCCCGCCGCGCCCGGCCGGCTCGTGAGCCGGTCGATCCTCGCCCTCACGGAGGGGGCGGCGTCGCCTCGGGAGGCGAATGCCGAGGCCGAGTTCCTCGCGCTCTGCCTCGATGTCGATCGTCGCATCAATAGCGTGACGGGACTCTCGTGGTTCCGGCTCCGGGCGGATTGCGGCGTTCCGATCGCGCTCGCCCTGCCCGGAGACTGCGAGCCTGCACCGCAGCCCGGATCTCTCATCCTCGGACGCGCCATCCTCGTCGGCTCCTCCGGTTTCTGGGATCGTGGGGAGCTCTTCGTTGAACGCCTCACCTGAGGAGAACGCCGCCGGATCGAGTCCCTCGAGCATGAGCCTCCCGCCCCTCACCGCCGCGCTGCGCGACGCCCGCGCTTTCCCCTCCCCGCGCGCGTCCGGGTTCTGCGGCGCCTCCGACGGAAGGGTCCTTATACCAGTTCTGCGACGATCGCGCGCAGTATGCCTTACAGCGACAGGATTGTGTAGCAAATGGAGGTGAGTGGTGTCACACTTGAGCCATGGTCGATGACTTCCTCCGCTCGCTCGGCTTTCGCGATGAAAGCCGGGTCTTCGGGGAACTCCACCGGTGGGACGCCTTCTTCGCACACATCCCAGAGGACTACTGCGACGCCTCCCTCTTCCTCGAGGGAAGCGGAATCCGGCTCGCCTCCTTCATGACGAGCGAGGGAGTCGAAGGGGAACTCCTCTCCTGCGACGGCGAAGGAGGGCATCCGGTTCGCGCCTTCCAAGTCCGACCCGGACTCGCGCACATCGACTACCTCATCAAGGGCGAGCTCGCCTGGCGCTTCCTCTGCCAAGTCGACGACCCCTTCGTCTATCCGACCTACTCGATGAGCGCGATCTGCCGGCCCCTCGAGATCGAGGACTTCCGCATCTCCGCCGTCGCAGTCGCGATGGAGGTTTACGAGGACGAGACCGATTTCGGCGCGCGGCACGGCTGCGCCTCGGACGCTGAAGCGATGATCGGGACGCGCTACATCGCAAGCCCCTGGCTCTTCCCGCTCTACTCCGGAACAGCGACGCCCGAGCTCGCAAATGCTGCGGCCATGCTCCACGCGCGCTGCGAGAGGGTCGAGCTGCGGCGCAACTCGCTCACTGGCGAACCCTGGTATCGCCTGAGCGTCGATTGCGGATTCCGCCTCGCCCTCGCCATCAGGGGGGATATCGAGCCCGCACCGACACCGGGATCGATCATCGCCGGACGCGCGCTCCTCTTCGGCAGCTCAGGATTCTGGGAATCGACGAGCCCCCTCATCGAGCACTGCTCGTGCTCCACGCGGCACGAGCACGGATGACCCCTCCATCGCCAGGCGATTCGTTTCGTTACGAGAGCCCGTCAATCGGACACCGCTCCATCATCGCCACCTTTACTCGGGATAGTTGACGCATGACGCCCGCAGAATCCTCCCGCCGACTCGGCAACGCGCGCGCCCGAATGCGCTCCTGACTTCCGTCCAGCACGACCACGCGCGCGCGACGACGCGCGCCCGAAGCCGGAAGACCCCACCATGACGACAGCCGACGAAGCCTACGCGACCCCCTGCACCCACTCCCGGGAACCCTCACTCATCTCCTTCGAGGTGATGCCGCCCCGCAACCCCTCGGCCGCGCCGAGATTCTGGGGCACGCTCGACGAACTCCTCACAACGAGGCCCGACTTCATCTCCGTCACCTACGGCGCGGGCGGTCGGGACCGCTCGACCGCGCGTACGGTCGTCGCCGAACTCCACCACAACGCGCCGGTCCAACCGATCGCCCACCTCACCTGCGTCGGCAATTCGACCACGGACGTCCTCGCCACCGTCTCCGACTACCTCGACTCCGGAGTGCGAACCTTTCTCGCGCTGAGGGGCGACCCTCCCGCCGACGATCCCGACTGGACCCCGCAGCGCGGGGGAGTGGGCTCGGCGATCGAACTCATCCACCTCATTCGGACCGTCGAAAAGCGCCGCTGCGATCACCACCCGGGAGAGGCTCTCCGAGCAGCGGTCAAACCGCTGACGATCGCCGTTGCGGCCTTCGCCGCCGGCAATCCCGCGGCGGGAACCACCCCCGAACAGGAGGCCGAGCGCCTCCTCCTCAAGCAGGCGGCAGGGGCGGACTTCGCGATCACCCAGCTCTTCTGGAAACCCGAAACATACCTCCGCTTCGTCGACAGAGCCCGTCGACTCGGCGTGACCATCCCCATCGTCCCCGGGATCCTCCCGCCCACCGATGTCGCACGCCTCGGCCGCGTCACCGACCTGTCGGGCATCGAAGTCCCCGGCACGATCCTCGATGCGATCCGCGACGCCGGCACCCCCGAGGCCCGCCATGAGATCGGGGTCGAGATCGGCGCCCGACTCGCGCATGAGGTCCTCGCCGGCGGAGCCCCCGGCATCCACCTCTTCACCTTCAACGCAGCTCGGCCCTCGATCGACATCCTCACTCGCCTCGGGCGCGGCCCCGTCCTCGACCCGGCGCCACTGCGCGCCGACCCGGGCGACGCACTCGCCTGACCTCCGACCCCTCGGCGCCCAGCGTCGACGACCACCACCCCCCCCGATAGGAGTTCCCACAATGACGACATTCCCCGCAGCGACGATCCTCGGCTATCCGCGCATCGGCCGCGGCCGTGAATTGAAGAAGGCCCTCGAAGCCCATTGGGCGGGCCGTACGAGCGCCGAGGAGCTCCTCGAAGCCGAGCGCGCGCTCCGCCGGACCACCCTCGCCCGCCTCACCGAACTCGGCCTGCCCGCAACGGGGTCCGCGATTCCGGAGAACTCCTCCCTCTACGACCAGGTCCTCGACGTCACGACGCTCCTCGGCGCCGTTCCCCGGCGCTTCGCCGGCCGTGAGGGCCTCGCACTCGCCTTCGCCCTCGCCCGCGGCGACGAAGCGAGCGCGCCCGAGGAGATGACGAAGTGGTTCGACACGAACTACCACTACCTCGTCCCCGAGATCGGCCCCGACACCCCGATCTCCTACGCGGACAACCGCTTCGTCGAGCGCTTCGTCGAGGCGAAGGAATGGGGGTACGAGACACGCCCCGTCGTTGTCGGCCCGCTCACCTACCTCGCGCTCGCGAAGGCCGACGAGGACGCGCCCGGCGGCTACGACCCGCTCGATCGACTCGATGACGCCCTCGCCGCCTACTCCGAACTCCTCACCCGCCTAGCGCGGGCAGGTGCGGCCTGGGTCCAATTCGACGAGCCCGCCCTCGTCTCCGACAACCTCCGTCGCACGAGGGCTGAGCTCGCCGAGCTCGCCTCGGGGGCGTACTCGGGACTCGCGGCCAGTGCCGAACGCCCCGCGATCCTCGTCACCACCCCTTACGGCAATGGCCTCGCCGCTCTGCCCGCTCTCGCCTCGAGCGGCGTGGAGGCGATCCACCTCGACCTGCTCCGCGGAGTCCTTCCCGAACCCGGAGAGGTCGACCTCTCCTCGGTCGACCTCGTCATCGGCATCGTCGACGGCCGCTCCATCTGGCGCGCCGACCTCGCTGCCGCTGCGCAGACATTGAGCTCCGCCTTCGCCCTCGGCGCCCGTTCAGTCGCGGTGGCGACCTCGAACTCGCTCCAGCACGTCCCCCACGACACCGCCCTCGAAACCTGGGACGACCCCGAACTCGACGCGAACCTCCACGCCTGGCTCGCCTTCGCGGACCAGAAGGTCGACGAGGTCGTCGTCCTCGCCCAGGGCGTCACCCAGGGCTTCGCCTCGATCACGGAGCAGCTCGAGGAATCGACGCGGGTCCTCGCCCAGCGCGCCAGCGCCCCCGGCGTCGTCCGGCCCGAGGTGAGGGAACGCACCGCCGCCCTCAGCGACGCCGAACGGACGCGGGCGGACTTCGCGATCCGCGCCGCCGCTCAGGCCGAGCGCCTCACGCTTCCCGCCCTCCCGACAACGACGATCGGATCCTTCCCGCAGACCGCCGACATCCGCAAGGCGCGCGCCGCGCACGCGCGAGGCGAGCTCTCCGACGCCGATTACCGCGCGCGCATGGAGCGCGAGATCGCCGATGTCGTCGACCTGCAGGGCAGGCT
>CAZJTN010000006.1:0-6589 GCA_964548945.1 uncultured Schaalia sp. | reverse complement strand
AGGCTCGGACTCGACGTGCTCGTCCACGGCGAGGCCGAGCGCAACGACATGGTCCAATACTTCGCCGAATTGCTCGAGGGATTCGCCGCCACCCGCAACGGCTGGGTCCAGTCCTACGGTTCGCGCTGCACGCGCCCCTCGATCCTCTGGGGCGACGTCGCACGCCCCGCCGCGATGACGGTCGAGTGGGCGAGCTTCGCGCAGTCCCTCACCGACAAGCCGGTCAAGGGCATGCTCACCGGCCCGGTGACGATCATCGCCTGGTCCTTCCCCCGCAACGACCTCCCCCTCAACGAGGTCGCCGATCAGATCGGCCTCGCACTCCGCGACGAGGTCGCCGACCTCCACGCCGCGGGCATCGCGAACATCCAGGTCGACGAGCCCGCGCTGCGCGAGCTCCTCCCTCTCGACGCCGCGCGTCAGGACGACTACCTCAGGTGGTCCGTCGGCTCATTCCGCGTCGCAACCGCGGGCGTGCGCCCCGACACCCAGATCCACACCCACCTCTGCTACTCCGAGTTCGGGCAGATCATCGACGCGATCGCCGCGCTCGACGCGGATGTCACCTCGATCGAGGCGGCCCGCTCTCGAATGGAGGTCCTCGCCGATCTCGCCGCGGCCGGGTTCTCCCACGGCATCGGACCGGGGGTGTGGGACATCCACTCGCCGCGCATCCCCTCCGTCGAGGAGATCGAATCCCTCATCGCGGCGGCGGTCGCATCCGTGCCCGTTGATCGTCTGTGGATCAATCCCGACTGCGGTCTGAAGACGCGCGGCTACGAGGAGACGATCGCCTCCCTGAAGAACCTCGTCGAGGCGACGAAGGCCGCGCGAGCGGCGCTGTGAGCAGACGCCCGGCGAGGGTCTCCTTCGCCGGGCGTGCAGGACTCGAATCCGCCAAGTGGTGGTGTGCGGATTGTCGAGATCGGAAGGGGCCCGGCTTCGGCCGGGCCCCTTCTCCTCGCCCCGCGTGCGCCCCGATGCCTGGGCCGCGGCGTGTCACGCAATCTCATCATCCGGTCCTCCTGTGGTGCAGAGGAGGCGCGACCTGCATACTCGTGGCCATGATGACTTTCGCCCACGAGATGTGCCGCCCGATGTGCGGCGGCATGCGTGCGCGAATGTGTATGTGATTGACGCTCCCGAACCCTGTCAATCACTGCCGCAGTGATCGTGGCCCCCCATCAATGGGTGGAGGCCGTGCGGCACCGAAGAATCGGATACAGAATCATGGCTCTCGTCTACACCCCTGCCACCTCCGACGCCGACATCGACGCCCTCCCGCAGACCTCCTTCGACGAATTCCTCTCGATCCTCACGAATCTCCGCCTCGCGCCCTCGCCCGTCGATCTCGACCTTGAGCGGGGGACGCTCGAGATCCACGGGCGCCGCGTCATCCTCTGCGCGAAGGAGTTCGATCTTCTCGCGCACCTCGCCTCCAACGCCGATCGCACCGTTTCGCGCGACGAGCTCTTCGCGACCGTGTGGGAGGGTGCGGGCCTCGATTCCGAGTCGCGCACCGTCGATGCCCACATCCGGCGCCTCCGTAAGAAGCTCGAGGAGGTCCCGGGCCTCATCTCGACCGTTCGCGGCGAAGGCTACCGCTTCAACTCCGCCCCGGGCATCCGCGTGAAGGTCGCGCGCATCCACACCCTCGCCGCCTGATCCTCCGGGCGGCGCCCCGTTCCGCGTTGCAGCTTAAGGTTCTTTCACGCGGAGCAGCAGCGCCTTCGTGCACGAGGACCTTCAGCGATCGCGGGGCCCGCCTCAGATGACGAGCCTGAAGAACTCCGACTCCGCCTCGAGCTCTTCGACGTGGAGCGGGGAAGCGTCCATGCGCGCGCGGAGCCCGACGATGTCCTCCCTCGCCGCGAGATCGATGCCGACGAGTGCGGGCCCCGAATCCCGGTTGTTCTTCTTCGTGTACTCGAAGTGGACGATGTCATCCGTGGGGCCGAGAACGTCCTCGAGGAACATTCGCAGCGCCCCGGGCTGCTGGGGGAAGGTGACGAGGAAGTAGTGGCGGAGCCCCTCGTGGCGCAGGGAACGCTCCATCACTTCCGCGTAGCGGCTGAGGTCGTTGTTCCCGCCGGAGACGAGGGCGATGAGCGCACCGTCGGAACGGCCGAGCAGCGCTTCGCGCTCGGCGGGCGTCGCGAGGAACTGGCGGATCGCCGTTGAGGCGAGCGCACCCGCGGGCTCGGCGATGACGCCCTCGGACTGGTAGAGCTCGAGCATCTCCGTGCACACCGCGCCCTCGGGGACGACGAGAACCCCGTCGACGCGCTCGCGCGCCGCCGCGAAGGCGAGCGCACCCGCACGCCCCACCGCAGTACCGTCAACGAAGGGGTCGACGGCGTCGAGATCGACCGGTTCTCCCGCATCGAGGGCCGCGCGCATCGACGCCGCCCCCTCCGGTTCGACGCCGATGACCCTCAGCTGCGGGCGGACTGCTTTCATCCATGTCGCGATGCCCGCGAGAAGACCGCCGCCGCCGACGGGGACGAGGACGGCAGCCGTGTCCTCGGGCATCTGCTCGAGGAGCTCGACAGCGATCGTCCCCTGCCCGGCGATCGTCATCGCATCGTCATAGGGATGGACGTACACGCGGCCCGATTGGCGCGCCGCCTCTTGGGCGAGGGCATTCGCCCGGTCGAAGGTGCCATCGACGATCACCTGCTCAACCCAGTCCCCTCCAATGACACGGATCCGGTCGCGCTTCTGACGCGGCGTATTCGAGGGCAAATAGATCGTTCCGCGCACACCGAGGTGCGCGCAGGCATAGGCGACGCCTTGCGCGTGGTTGCCGGCGGAGGCGCACACGACGCCGAGCTGGCGCTCCGCGGGGGAGAGCATCGACATGCGCGCATAGGCTCCGCGGACTTTGAAGGAGCGGCACTTCTGCTGATCCTCACGCTTGAGGAGGACTTCGACGCCCACGTCATCGGAGAGCCTGCCCGAACGGGCAAGGGCGGTCCGTCGCACAACACCGCGCAGGACCTTCGCGGCCTCCTCGACATCCTCGGGGGTCGCTCCCGCCCTCATCGCCTCGACCATGATCCGACCTCCCTTATTGCCGTGCGCGCCGACGCTCGCCCTCGGGCCGACGCGGACCGGGCCCGTGCGGCGCACCCTGGAAGTGTAGTGCGAGGGCGCGACTCCGTGAGTTCTGGGACCTGGTGCCTGGAGGCGAAGCCGGGCGCGCAGCGTGCGCGCCCGATCGGCATAGACTGGGGCAATGACCACTGCTCTGACGGACCCGCTCGTGTGGATCGACTGCGAAATGACCGGCCTCGACGTGAAGGAGGACGCCCTCATCGAGGTGGCGGTCGTCATCACCGACTCCGACCTCAGGGTCATCGACAAGGGCATCGACGTCCTCATCGCCCCTCCGCAGTCCGCACTCGATCACATGAACGACTTCGTGCGGAACATGCACACCTCATCGGGCCTGCTCGCGGATCTCGCCGAAGGGCTCAGCCTCGAGGAGGCGAGCGCCCGGGTCCTCGAATACATCCGCCGCTTCGTCCCGCTCAAGGGGAAGGCCCTCCTCGCGGGAAACTCCGTCGGCACCGACAAGATGTTCCTCGAGGCGTACATGCCCGAGGTCATCGACCACCTCCACTATCGGATCGTCGACGTGTCCTCGATCAAGGAACTTGCGCGCCGGTGGCAGCGCCGCGCATACGAGGGAGCGCCCGTCAAGCACGGCGGGCATCGGGCCCTCGCCGACATCCTCGAGTCGATCCAAGAACTTGAGTACTACCGGAGGGTTCTCTTCCCCTCTCAGCCGGTGACGGTCGCGCAGGCGAAGGCAGCTCTCGAGGAGACGCTCGCTCTCGGGATTCCCGCGTTCGGAGCGGCTGAGTAAGGGCGCCGCGTCCTTTCTTCTCGGGGGCGCCGGCCGAGGTCGGCGCCCCCGAGTGCATCCACAAGCCCCTCCCTCGTCCTCGTGCCTCCACAGCTGTCCGGGGACGGTGTCGCCCGACATGCTCGTCGACGCGGATGCTCGTCTCACCGGCGCTGGGCCGGACACGAAGGAGGACTCATGAGCGACACGACGATCACGCTTCGGGGCCGCGTCGGCACCGACTTGTCGAAGACCACCACGCAGAACGGGCGCTTGACGGTCCGATTCCGCCTCGCCGTGACCAATTGGTTCGCGACGGCGGAGGGCGTCCTCACCCAAGGGAGGACGAACTGGTACACCATCCGCGCCTGGGACCGCCTCGCGACGAACCTCATCCACTCGATTTCCAAGGGCGAGCCGATCATCGTCGTCGGCCGACCGACGACGGGCGCGTGGATCGATAAGACCTCAGGGGAGCTGCGCTCCGAGCTCGTCATCACCGCGCAGACCGTCGGCCACGACCTCGCGAACGGCTCGGCCCACTACACGAAGACCATGCGCGCCACGGCACCGGTCGAACACTCCGATCCGCCCGGGGCACCGGAAACCGGGCCAGAGGGGGCCGAGGCGGGAGGCGACGCCCCAGAGGCCTGCGCGCCCGCGCGACACGACGAGCACGCCTCGCCCGCGCTCGGAGCAGCGTCGGACGGATCGGCGCTGGCCGAGTCCGAGGAAGTGGGCGCCAGCGGAGGCGGCGGGAACGAGGACGAGGCCCTCGACGACTTCGACGAGGAGGAACTCGACGCCGATGCCGGCCTCGTCGGAACGGGCAGTGGAGGCGGAGCGTTCGGCGCCTACTGAGCCCCATCGACGCGCTCCCCGAAGCGGGCGACGTGTCCACGCCCACGCCCCGCGGTCCGCTGCGAGCGGGCCGAAGGGGCGGGGCGTGGCCTAGCATGGAGGTGACATCGGCAGCTCCGCTGCCAAGCACCCCACCACTTCGGATGGAGAACTGTGGCTGAGTACATCTACCAGATGATCAAGGCTCGCAAGGCGCACGGGGACAAGGTGATCCTCGACGACGTCAGCATGTCCTTCTTCCCGGGCGCGAAGATCGGCATGGTCGGTCCGAACGGCGCGGGCAAGTCGTCGATCCTCAAGATCATGGCCGGCCTCGACGAGCCGAGCAACGGAGAAGCGCGCCTCACCCCCGGATACACGGTCGGCATCCTCGAGCAGGAGCCGAAGCTCGACGACTCCCTGACGGTCATCGAGAACGTCCGAATGGGAGCTGCGGACATCTTCGCCAAGCTCGCACGCTTCAACGAGATCTCCATGGAGATGGGCAATCCCGACGCCGATTTCGACTCCCTCATGGAGGAAATGGGCAAGCTCCAGGATGCCCTTGACGCTGCGAACGCCTGGGACATCGACTCCCAGCTCGAGCAGGCGATGGACGCCCTGCGCTGCCCGCCCGCCGATCAGCCGGTCAATGTGCTCTCCGGGGGCGAGCGGCGTCGCGTCGCGCTCTGCCGTCTCCTCATTGAAGCGCCCGATCTCCTCCTCCTCGACGAGCCGACGAACCACCTCGATGCCGAGTCCGTCCTCTGGCTCGAAAAGCACCTGTCGAGCTACCCGGGCGCCGTCATCGCCGTCACGCACGACCGCTACTTCCTCGACCACGTCGCCGGCTGGATCGCCGAGGTCGACCGCGGGCACCTCTACCCCTACGAGGGCAACTACTCGACCTACCTCGAGACGAAGGAGAAGCGCCTCCAGGTCCAGGGGCAGAAGGACGCCAAGCTCGCCAAGCGCCTCAAGGAGGAACTCGAGTGGGTCCGCTCGAACCCGAAGGGCCGGCAGGCGAAGTCGAAGGCCCGACTCGAGCGTTATGAGGAAATGGCCGCCGAGGCTGAGCGCACGCGCAAGCTCGACTTCGAAGAGATTCAGATCCCGCCGGGGCCGCGACTGGGCTCTGTCGTCATCGAGGCGAAGGGGCTGAAGAAGGGTTTCGGGGACCGTCTCCTCATCGATGGACTCTCCTTCTCACTCCCGCGCAACGGCATTGTCGGCGTCATCGGTCCCAACGGCGTCGGCAAGACGACCCTCTTCAAGACGATCGTCGGCCTCGAACCCCTCGACGGAGGCGAACTCACGATCGGTGAGACCGTGAAGATCTCCTACGTCGATCAGAATCGCGCGGGCATCGATCCGGACAAGACCCTGTGGCAGGTCGTTTCCGATGGTCTCGACTACATCCAGGTCGGCAATGTCGAGATGCCGTCGCGGGCCTACGTCTCCGCCTTCGGATTCAAGGGTCCGGATCAGCAGAAGCCTGCGGGCGTCCTGTCAGGCGGCGAGCGCAACCGTCTCAATCTCGCGCTCACCCTCAAGCAGGGCGGTAACCTCCTCCTCCTCGATGAGCCGACGAACGATCTCGACGTCGAAACTCTCGGATCCTTGGAGAACGCGCTCCTCCAGTTCCCGGGCTGCGCGGTCGTTGTCACCCACGACCGATGGTTCCTCGACCGCGTCGCCACCCACATCCTCGCGTGGGAGGGCACCGAGGAGGATCCCGCCCGCTGGTACTGGTTCGAGGGCAACTTCGAGTCCTACGAGAAGAACAAGGTTGAGCGCCTGGGCGCCGACGCCGCCAATCCGCACCGCGTCACCCACCGCAAGCTCACGCGCGACTGAGCCGAGACGCCGAAGCGCTTGCGCTTCGAGCGCGAGGCGATG
>CAZJTN010000005.1:0-23807 GCA_964548945.1 uncultured Schaalia sp. | reverse complement strand
GGGACTCGATGCGCCCCGGCGTCTCGCCGCCCTCGCCGTACCGGGCCTCGTCCTCGCCCTCGCGGCCTGGGCGATGGCGGTCGCGCCGGCGCGCTCGAGTGCGGCCCTCGCCGTTGAGGAGGGATCCTCGGGCGTCCTCACGCGCATCGGGGCCGACGCCCCCGCTTCGGGGCGCATGAGCGGGGAGGGGGCCGAGTCCGCGGGCGCTGAGACGCCGGAGTCGGAGGGGGCCCGGGCCCTCGGGGCCGCGCATGGAGCGCCCCGGCCGCCGCGCGCCGACTCCGCGGAGTCCGCGCTCCCCCCGCTCGAGGAGGGCGCGCCGGCGATCTCGGGCGACCGGATCACGCTCATCGGCGATTCGGTCTCCCTCGGCGCGAGCGCCGGCCTCTCCGAGGCGCTCCCGGGGATCGCGATCGACGCGGAGGTGTCGCGCTCGATCCAGGCCGCCCCCTCGATCATCGATGGGCTCGCGGCCTCCGGTGCGCTGCGCGAGATTGTCGTCGTCTCCCTCGCGACGAACGGGATCATCACCGACGAGGAGATCGACGACCTCGTCGACCGGATCGGAGCGGAGCGCGAACTCGTCCTCGTCACGGGCTTCGGACCGGCGCGCTGCACGTGGATTCCGCCCGCGAATGACGCGATCCGCCGGGCGCCCTCGCGACACCGGCACGTCCTCGTCGCCGACTGGAACGCCCTCATCGCCGGGCGGACTGATCTTCTCGCCGACGACCTCGTCCATCCGGCGGGACCGGAGGGCGTCGGGCTCTACGTCGAGGCGATCGAGCGGGCGCTCGCGGACGCGGGGCGCTGAGTCCGGCCCTCAGACGTAGCGGTCGACGATCGACATGACGTCGCCGAGGTAGCCGCCGCCGAAGAGGAAGGCGTGGACGGCGAGCATGTGGAGGCGGTGGAGATCGACTCGTTCGCGCCAGCCGTCTGCAAGGGGGGAGACCTCGTCGTAGGCGGCGAGGATCCGGTCGAGCAGCGGGCAGCCGAAGAGTCCGAGTGCGGCGAGGTCCTCTTCGGCGTGGCCCCCTTGAGCCGCGGGGTCGATGAGGGTCGCGCCCTCGGGCGTCCACATGAGGTTCCCGGCCCACAGGTCGCCGTGGATCCGTGCTGCGCGTCCCGAGGCCTCGACGAGGGCGGGCTGCGGGTGGTCGAGGGCGCCGGAGGCGAGGTGATCGCACAGGGCCTCGATCCGGCGCCTCTGGGAGGCGGTGAAGGGCGCTGCGCCGATGTAGGGGAGGATCCGGTGCTCGGCGGAGAAGGCGCCCCAGGAGCGCGTCTCCTCGGTCGCGAGGAGCGTGAGGCGCGAACGCCCCATCCACGCGTCGCCCTCCCATCCCTGCGGGGGCGCGCCGAGGTGCGGGGCGCCTGCGGCGTGGGTGAGGGCGAGGGCACGGCCGAATTCCTCCGCGGCGGCGGGGGTCGGCGCGGCGCTCGCGAGGCGCGGCTCTTCGAGCCACCCCGGACCCGAGTCGAGGACCTCGACGACGCGGGCGGATCCGGGGCCGGCGTCGGCGAGCCATCGGAGGCCCGCGATCTCGTAGGCGATCCGCCCGGGCCGTGTCTCGGTCTTCCTCCAGCGTTCCATCCGGCGTCCCCGCTCTCTTCGTCCACAGGCGATCGATGCCCCGGCTCGCTCCACATCCTCCCACCGCCTCCGGCCCCCGGCCCGCGCGCGGGACCTAGCGTGGCGGGGTCGGCGCGGGCCCAGGCCTGCGGGGCCTCGGAAGGGAGTGGTGAATGAGGGCGTGGTACGCGCTCGAGGGCGCGAGAAGGGCTGCGGAGACGATGAGGGCGGTGGCGGGCGAACTCGAGGTCGAGCTCATCCCCCTTCGGAGCGAGTCCTTCGACGGGTGGGAGTCCTGCGCGGCCGAGGGGGCGCGCAGGCGGGCGGAGAAGGCGGGGGTCGAGGCCGAGTCGGCGCTCCGCTCGGCATGGGAGGCGCTGAACGCCCTCCGCCTCGACATCCTCGCGCTCGAGGAGGAGCTCGCGCGCGAAATCGCAGGGGCGGGACCGGAGTCGATCGGGCTTCCCGCCTGGCCCGCGCCCGCGGCCCTGAAGGGAGGTGCGGGCGGTGCGGGCTGAAGGCGGGCCGAATCGGATCCTCGTGACGAGCGGGGTCACGCGTGTCGATACGGAGGTCCTGAGGGCGGCGGCCCTCAGGCTCGGCGGGGCCGCGGAGCGCCTCGCCCTCCTCGCCGCGCGCTGCCAGAGTGCGCAGGAGGAGGCCGGCGTCGGTGCGGCGCTCATCCCCGAAGGCAGGGCGGCGCTCCTCGCGATCGAGGGGACGAGAGGGGAGCTCGCCCGGGCGGGCGAAACCCTCGCAGGGCTCGCCGAGCGCGTCGCCTTCGCGGCGGCCCTCTACCAGGATGCGGAGGCCCGCACGGCGGCGCTCGCCAGAGCCGATCCGCTCGCGTCCGGGCGGGCCGGAGGATCCGGCGCGCCCGGCGCCGAGGAAGGGGCGGAGCTCGTCGCGCTCGGCGAGCGCCTCGGACTGCGGGCCGAGGACGCGGCCCGCAGGGCTCATCTCCTCGTCTCCTTCCTCGCCTTCCTCCTCGGCCGCTCCGGTCCGCTCGCCTCCGCGCGCGCCCAGGGCGGGGTCGCGGCGATCGCCCCGTCGATCACGGGAGCGCGGGCCCCGCAGCCGGATGCGGGCTCAGCGGGCGACGAGGCGACGATCGCGGCCGCAAGGGAAGTCGCCGAGTGGTGGGGCCTCCTCGGGGCGCTCCTCAGCGGGAGCGTCCGGGGAATCGAGGTCGCGACGGGCGCCGGACTCGCGCCGGGGAACGAGTACCGCCTCCTTGAGGCGACAGGAGGGGGCGACGGGGGCGCGAGGGGCCTCGGAGAGCTCCTCGTGTCGGGACTCCCGGGTCTTCCCTTCGTCTTCGGGCTCGGCCGATCGGCCCTGAGCTCGGCGGACGCCGCCCCCGTCCTCCGCGGTCGACGGTGGGCCCGCTCAGGCTCCGCCCTGTCGGCCGGCGCCGCGGGAGAGGCACTGCCCGATCCTGTTCCGGTGCGCGCGGTGCCGACACCGGTCTCGCCTTCTGCGCTCCTCGGGGAGCTCTCCGACATCGGCGGCGGGGCTGAGAGCGGGCGCGTGAAGATCCTCCGCCATGACACGCCGCTTCCGGATGGGACCTCGACGACCTCATGGAGCGTCGTCGTGCGCGGCACCCAGAAGTGGGCGCCGGGAGCGGCCAACCCGCAGGACATGACGACGAACCTCGAGGAGGTCGCGGGCATCGCCTCGGACCAGTCGCGCGCGATCCTCGCGGCGATGGAGATGGCGGGGATCGCCCCGGGTGAGCCGGTCGAGTTCGTCGGGCACTCGCAGGGAGGGATCGTCGCGGCCCGTCTCGCCGCGGACCCGGCCCTCGTCTCCGACTACGCGGTCGTGTCCGTCCTCACCGCGGGCTCACCGATCGCGGGATCGGCGCCCGCCCCCGGGGTCGGGGTCCTCGCCCTCGAGAACACGCGGGACCTCGTGCCCGCCCTCGACGGCGCCGATAACGCCGAGGGCGTCATCACGGTCCGCTTCGACGGTGAGGAGAGCGGGGGGAAGAAGAGCGCAGGAGTCCCGAAAGCGCATGATGCCTCGACCTACCGGGCGCTCCTCGAGTCGATCGAGGACGGTGCGCCCGGGGCCGATGAGGATCCGGGGCTCGCGGAGGTGCGCGGCTGGGAGGAGGCGCGCAGGCGTCGTCTCGGTTTCACCGATCGGACGAGGACGAGTGCGATTGTTTTCGAGACGCGGCGCCTCCGCGCAGTGGCGCTGCCCGGGGCGCGCTGAGGAGCGCCGCGGGGCGGGGGCCGTTGCGGCGGGGTGGCCCCGAGCGGGCAGGGGTCGGAATCGGCCCTCCCGGCCCGGGAGCCGAGCGAAAAGGGGGGCCGGCCGGCCTCAGTCGGACTTTCGCGCGCCGAGGAGGCCGGCGACGATCGAGGAGACGATCGCGGTGATGATCGCGCCGAGGAGGCACGAGCCGAAGCCGCCCGTGGAGAAGGGGAAGCCGAGCTGGGTGGAGAGCCAGCCGGTGAGCATGAACATGAGGGCGTTCGTCACGAGGGCGAAGAGGCCGAAGGTGAGGAGGTAGAGGGGGAAGGTCAATGCGGCGACGAGGGGCTTGACGATCGAGTTCACCGCCGTGAAGACGAAGGCGATGACAGCGAGGGTGAGAACGGTCTCGCCCGTCGAGGTGCCCTCGGCGAAGGCGATGTCGGGGACGAGGCGCGTCGAGGCCCAGATTCCGGCCATCGTCGCGGCGAGGCGAAGAAGGAACTCCATGCCCCCAGTCTCCCGCATTGGCGTCCGCGCGGCGAGGGGGAGGGAGCGGCTCAGGGGGCGCGCCGAGGACCGGAGTGCGGGAATCGCCCGGAGTCCTCGACACGGGTGCGGTAGGACTGGAGCATGAGCGAATTCCCCGTCCCGATCCGCCCCGAGGTCGACGCCCTCCCGAGGTACGCGCCCGGCCGCGCCGCGCCCGGCGCTGAGAAGATCTCCTCGAATGAGATGCCGACCCCGCCCTCGCCGGCGGTCCTCGAGGCGATGCGCGACGCCCTGGGGAGTGCGAACCGCTACCCGGACCTCACGGGACTCGCGCTCCGCGAGGCGATCGGCGGGCGTTTCGGCGTCGCCCCCGAGCAGGTGTGCCTCGGCACGGGGTCCTCCGCGCTCCTCGTCGCCGCGCTGTCGACCGTCTGCTCCGAGGGGTCGCGCGTCGTCCACCCGTGGCGCTCCTTCGAGTCCTACCCGATCGCGATCCCCGCCTCGCATGGGACGGCCGTCGCGGTCCCTCTTGACGCTGAGGGGCGCCATGATCTCGACGCGCTCGTCGCCGCCACCCGGGAGGGCGCGAGTGCGCTCATCCTCTGCTCGCCGAACAACCCGACCGGACCGGCCCTCTCCTTCGAGGAGATCGCCGGGGTCGTCGAGCGCGTCCCGGACTCGGTCCTCATCCTCGTTGACGAGGCCTACATCGACTTCGCGACCGATCCGGCGCTCCGCACCGCGATCCCCCTCATCGACGCGCATCCGAACGTCCTCGTCATGCGGACCTTCTCGAAGGCGCACGCGCTCGCGGGCGTTCGCGTCGGCTACGCGATCGGTCATGAGCGCCTCATCGGCGCGATCCAGTCGGTGTCGATCCCCTTCGGCGTGTCGACCGTCGCACAGGCGGGCGCCCTCGCCTCCTGGCGGGACGAGGAGGGGGTGCGCGCCGCAGTGGCCGGCGTCGTCGCCGAGCGTGAGCGCGTCCTCGCGGAGCTTCGCGCGCTCGGTGTGAGGCTTCCGGACTCTCAGGCGAACTTCTTCTTCCTCCCCGGTGCCGGTGCGGACTTCGTCGAGGCCTGCGCCGATGCCGGTCTTGTCGTCCGGCCCTTCCCCGAGGGCGTGAGGGTGACGATCGGGTCGCGGGAGGCGAATGATCGGCTGCTCGGGGTCGTGCGCTCAGGCCTCGCGTGAAAGGCCCGGGGGATGAGACGCCTCGTCCCGGATAGCGGTCCGGGGTGTAGCACCGAGGTATGAGTACCACGGATCCCATGGACACGAACTCGGCAACTCCGACGGCGGCACTGAGCAAGGAGGACCACTCCGCCCGAATCGCGGTGACGGTCTTCCCGCTCATGATCATCGCGGCCTTCATCGCGGCGATGGTCGCGCCCTCGGTATTCTCCCAGCTCGCGCCGGGGACGAACTACGCGCTCGGCATCATCATGTTCGGCATGGGCCTCACTCTGCGGCTCTCCGATTTCGAACTCGTCGTCAAGCGACCGCTGCCCGTCCTCATCGGCGTCCTCGCCCAGTTCGTCATCATGCCCCTTCTCGCGGTCGTCCTCACGTGGGTCTTCCAGCTCCCCGCGGCGATCGCCGTCGGTGTGATCCTCGTCGGCTGCGCGCCCGGCGGAACCTCCTCCAATGTCATCTCCTACCTCGCGAAGGGCGATGTCGCGCTCTCCGTGACGATGACCTCGATCTCGACGCTCCTCGCGCCGCTCATGACCCCGCTTCTCACCGGTTGGCTCGCCGGCGCCTACATGCCCGTCGATGCGAAGGCGATGGCGATCTCGATCGTCAAGATGGTGCTCGTCCCCGTCATCGGGGGTCTTCTCGTCCGTCGTTTCCTCTCGAGCATTGTCGAGCCCCTCCTCCCGGCGATGCCGTGGATCTCCGTCCTCGGCATCTGCTACGTCGTCCTCGCCGTCGTCTCCGTGTCCCAGGCGAAGATCGTCCAGGCCGGCCTCCTCATCCTCCTCGTCGTCATGTGCCACAACCTCCTCGGCTACCTCCTCGGCTTCTTCGCCTCGAAGATCACCGGCGGCACGGAGAAGGCGAACCGCACGATCTCCATCGAGGTCGGCATGCAGAACTCCGGTCTTGCTGCGACCCTTGCCGCGACGCATTTCGCCGCGACCCCCGAGACTGCTCTCCCCGGGGCCGTCTTCTCCGTTTGGCACAATCTGTCGGGCGCGCTCCTCGCGATGTACTACCGCCGCCGCAAGGAGGACTGAGCCCGGCCGGGTCCGCTCTTCGCCGGTCCGCTCCTCACCGGAGCTCCCCTGAGCCGACCCCGCTCCCCGATCGCGCCGCGGAACCCCCTTCCGCGGCGCGACGCTCTTCGTCCCCCGACGAGGCGAAGGGGGAGTCCGCCGGGGTTCGTGTCCGTGGGAGCGCTCTTTCGCTCGGCTCTGCGCTCTCCTGATCCGGGCCGTCATCTCGGCCATGCGCACGGGGATCGGCCCGGTGTGCGGTGCCGGGGCGCTTGAGCACGTTGGCAGGAGGAGAATCCGTATCCCGTGTGGTCACTCGGCGCCAACGCGCGCCGCGGACCGGTGCCGAGTGACTCCCTGGGGTCACCCACCGCCTCGAATGGAGGCGAATCCGCGCCCCGTGTGGTCACTCGGCGTGCATACTCCCGGCCGACTCGCGCCGAATGCCCAGCTCGGGGACCACCGGAACGATCACCCGAGACACCGACGTCCTCAAAAAAAGAAGTCCCAGGACATTGCCGGAACACTGTCCTGGGACATCACACGAGTCGGGGTGGCGGGATTTGAACCCACGACCTCTTCGTCCCGAACGAAGCGCGCTACCAAACTGCGCCACACCCCGTGCGACCGTTGAAGTATATCGGCTGAGGCCCGGGCCCCCAAATCGGGGCGGGGAGCCTCGCCGATGGATCGGTCACACCCGATCGGCTTCTCTCACGAGGGGCGGATCGACAGGAGCGTCGCCTCCGGTCTCGTCGCGATGCGGACGGGCGCGAAGGGGGAGGTCCCGAGTCCCGCGGACACGTGGAGGAGGCAGGAGCGCCCGCCCGCATTCCAGCGGTGGAGCCCCTTCGCGTAGCGCCGGTCGAGATCGGAGTTCGTGACGATCGCGCCGAGGAAGGGGATGCCGATCTGGCCGCCGTGCGTGTGACCGGCGAGGATGAGCTCGGCCCCGGAGGTGGCGAGGGCATCGAGGACCCGCGTGTAGGGCGCGTGGGTGACGCCGAGGCGGAGGACGCCCCCGGCATCCCAGGAATCCTCCTTCGCGGGGATCCGGTCGCGATTGATGTGGGCGTCGTCGGTCCCGAGGAAGGAAACGCGCTGAAGTTCGCCCCCCGGCACGGGCACGTCGAGGGCGCCCGCGCGGTTGGAGAGGTCGAGCCATCCCGCATCCTTGAAGTCCCGCACCATGCGGGTCCACGGAAGGTCAGGGACGGTGCGCAGCGGGGGCTTCGGGCCCCCGGTGAGATAGCGGCTCCACGCCTTGCGGACCGGAGAGTAGTAGTCGTTCGACCCGAGGACGAAAGCGCCGGGCAGGTCGAGGAGGGGCGCGTACGCGCGCTCGACGAGCTCGATGCCCTCGGCGAGGCCGAAGTTGTCGCCGGTCGAGATCACGAGGTCGATGTCCTCCTCCTTCGCGACGCGGTGGAGGAAGTCGACGATGAACTCCTGGCCCGGGTAGAGATGGAGATCGGAGACGTGGAGGATCGTCATCGGCGCAACGCCCCGATCCTCGGGGATTTCAACGTCGACTCTCCGCAGGACCGGGCAGCGCCTCTCGACGCTCCCCCAGGCGAGGGCCGCGGCGCCGAGGCCCGCGAAGGCGCCCGCAGCGATGCCGAGCGCGCGCCCGCCCGCACGGACGCCGCGCGGGACCATTGAGGGCCTGTCCGCGAGCTGTTCGAGTCCGAGGGGGAGGGGTGCGCTCGTCATGGCGGTCTCCTAACTCCTTAACCTTGACCGTTGGCGTTCCCGTTGCCGGAGCCGCCCGTGCCGCCCGCCCCGGAATCCCCGGAGTTCCCCGAATCGGAATTCCCGGAGGAGTCCGAGGTCGATGCGGAATCCTCGTCGTCCTTCTTCGTCGGCTTCGGCGCGGGCTTCGCGGCGGCCGGCGTGCCGATGTAGGCGCTCGGCATGGCCTCGATCTCGGTGCCCGCGAGCGCGGCGGACATGTACGGCGCCCAGATGTTCTGGCCGACGAAGGTCTCGCCGTAGATCGCCTGGTAGTACGCGCCGTTGATGACGACGTCGCGGACGGGGGTGGTCGAGGCGTCGGCGTGGCCCACCCAGGCGGAGGTGACGAGCGAGGGGGTGAATCCGGTGAGCCAGGTGTTCGAGGAGTAGTCCGTCGTCCCGGACTTCGCGGCGAAGGGGCGGGAGTCGGCGAGGCGCGTGCTCGTGTAGTACTGGCCCGCCGAGAGGGTGAGTTCGGTTGCGACCTGGTCGGCGACCGTCGAGTCGAGGACCTGCTCGCAGTCCGGCTGGTACTCCTTGAGGGTGTTCTCGTCGCGATCGGTGACCGTCGACATCACCATCGCCTGGCAGTACTTCCCGTCGTTCGCGAAGGCGGCGAAGGCTTGGGCGATGCTCAGGGGCGAGGCCGGAGCGGAGCCGAGGATGTTCGCCGGGACGGGCGTGATGACCTCGCCGTTCTCCGTGATCCCGAGGTCGGCCGCGGTCTGGAAGATCTCGCAGAAGTCGAGTTTGGAGGCCATGTTGACGAAGGCCTGGTTGACGGAGAGGCCGGTCGCGTGGAGGACGCTCATCACGCCGTCCTTGCCAGCGAGGTCCTCGACCTTCCAGGGCTCGGTGTAGATCGCAGAGCCGCCGCAGGAGAAGTCGTAGGCGCCGTAGTTCCGGTTCGTCGAGCCGACGTAGTCGTAGCCGAGGTGGCCCTCTTTGAACCATTCGGCGAGGGTGAAGACCTTGAAGGTCGATCCGACCTGGAACTGGCCGTCGGCCGCGTAGTTGCTCATCGTCTCGCCCTCTTCGACGCCGTAAACGGTGTTCTGGGCGATCGCGAGGACGGCTCCCGTCTTCGGGTCGAGGGAGACGAGGGCGTCGTCGAGGCCGGAGGCGTCATCGATCGGGATCGCGCTCGTGAGGGAGTCCCAGGCGGCAGACTGCTTCGCCGGGTCGAGGGTCGTGCGGATGGTGAGGCCGCCGGTCTTGAGGAGGTGCTCGCGCTCAGCCTCGGTCTCGCCGAAGGCCGAGTCGGAGAGGAAAGCGGAGACGACCATGTCGCAGAAGTATCCGGTCGAGCCCTTCGCGCCGGAGCAGCCTTCTGCCGTCGCCCCGGGCTTGAGCATGTCCGCGACGGGGATCGCGGCGCCCTGGTCGAACTCCTCCTCGGTGATGATCCCCTGCTCGAGCATGACGGACAGGACGGTGTCGCGGCGCTGCTGGGCGGCCTCCGGGTAGGTGAGCGGGTCGTATTCGACGGGGGACTGGACGAGTCCGGCGAGGAGCGCGGCCTCGAGGTAGCTGAGCTCGGAGGCGGACTTCGAGAAGTAGCGTTGGGAGGCGGCCTCGACGCCGTAGGTGATGGGGCCGAAGGGCGCGATGTTGAGGTAGCCGGTGAGGATCTCGTCCTTCGTCATCTTCTGCTCGAGGGCGAGGGCGTACTTGATCTCGCGGAGCTTGCGGGCGGTCGTCTGCTCGGTCGCGGCCGTCACCTGGTCGGCGTCGCCCTCGAGGTAGCCCTTCTCGGCGAGGGCGTTGCGGACGTACTGCTGGGTGATCGTCGAGGCGCCCTGCGTGCCGGATTCGGAGATGTTGTTGAGGAGGGCGCGGGCGATGCCGGTCGCGTCGACGCCCTTGTGCTCGTAGAAGCGCTTGTCCTCGATCGCGACGATCGCCTTCTTCATGATCTCGGCGATGTTCGCCGAGGGGACGACGATCCGCTGCTTGTCGTAGAAGCGCGCGATGACCGCGCCGGTCGAGTCGAGCATCTGGGACTCTTCGGCGGGCTCGACGACGTCGATGTCGGAGGGGAGGTCCTTGAAGACCGAGGGCACCGCCTTCGTCGCCATCGCGGCCGACCCGGTGACCGGGACGAGCATTCCGGCTCCGAGGACGCCGATGAGGGCGGCCGCGGAGACGAACGCGATGAGGAGCGCCACCAGCTGTGCGGGGGTGACGAGGCGCGAATGCGAGTGCGACATGGGTCCAGAATACGTGCCGGAGCCCTCCGGGCGACCGGGCGCGGCGCAGGATCGGCGTCCTCGCATGTCGGGCGGGTTTGTACTTCCTCGTTACCTGTGTGTATCGTCACATGTGAAAGCTCAGTGCCGAGCGATGTGGAGTGCATCCCATGACGAGTGTCAATGATGATCAGAGCTGGGTGGCGAAGGCGCTGTGCGCGTCCTACGAGCCCGACGCGCTCTTCGTCCAGGGGGCGACGCAGCGGCAGGTCCGCCTCCGCTGCCTCCAATGCGAGGTGAGGCTCGAGTGCCTCGCCGACGCCCTCGAGTCCGAGGCGAACTTCGGCGTGTGGGGGGGCCTCACCGAGCGGGAGCGCCGCGCGATGCTCCGCCACTACGGCGAGGTCGAGGATTGGCGCCGCTGGCTCGAGGAGTCCGACGATCCTCTCGCCGAGGAGATCCGCGCGCCGAAGGTGCCGCGCGTCCTCGCCCACGTCCGCAGGTGACGAACGCGCCCCGGTCCGAGGGGACAGGGGCGCGACTCTGCTTCTAGGATGGGTGCCATGACGAAATGGGAGTACGCCACCGTTCCTCTTCTCACGCACGCCACGAAGGCGATCCTCGACCAATGGGGCTCGGACGGGTGGGAGCTCGTCCAGGTGATCCCCGGGCCGAATGGCGGGGACAATCTCGTCGCCTACCTCAAGCGCCCGATCGAGGCCTGACCCGGTCCCCGGGCCCCCGTCGCGGATTCGGGTCAGCGCGCCCTGCGGGCGAGCCGATCGACGTCGAGAAGGGTGACGGCCCTGCCCTCGAGGCGGATCCAGCCGCGCGAGACGAAGTCGGCGAGCGACTTGTTCACCGTCTCGCGGGAGGCGCCGACGAGCTGGGCGAGCTCCTCCTGAGTGAGGTCGTGGGGGACGTGAACGCCCTTGTCGGACGCGGTGCCGAAGCGATCCGCGAGGTCGAGGAGGGCCTTGGCGACGCGGCCGGGCACATCGGAGAAGACGAGGTCGGAGAGCGACTCGTTCGTCCGGCGCAGTCGCTGGGCGAGCGCCTTGAGCATATGCTTGGCGAGCGTCGGGTTCGTATCGAGGATCTCCATGAGGTCCTCGTGCTCGAGGTAGAGGAGGGAGGCGGGGGAGACCGCGGTCGCGGTCGTCGAGCGCGGCCCCGGATCGAAGAGGGTGAGCTCGCCGATGATCTCGCCGGGGCCGAGGACCGCGAGGAGGGATTCGCGTCCGTCGTTCGAGGCGTGCCCGAGCTTCACCTTGCCTTCGGTGACGATGTAGAGGCGGTCGCCGAGGTCGCCCTCGTCGAAGAGGGTCTCTCCGCGGCGCAGGGTCGTGTGTCCCATTTTCTGCTGGAGCGAGACCTGCTGGGCCTCGTCGAGGCCCCCGAAGAGCGGGACCTGGCTGATGAAGTTTCCGTCGCCATTCATATGGGCGCGAGCTCCGTTCTGCTCATGGCCCCGGATCGACCCGGACGGCCTGGGTTCTGTACCTCAGCGGGACGCGCTGCGCCCCGGCGTCGGTGAGTCACTGCACATTATGCCCCTTGCGGCCCTCGTCGGGCGCCTCATGGGGGCGACTCCTCGGATTCGGGCCGTGCAGGCGGCCCGCCTTAGCGCAGGCCCGCGGTCTTCGCGGCCTTGCGGCGCTCCCTCGCCGTGAAGTGGGCGCCGGCGGGGTTGACCTTCTCGACCTCCGCGCGCAGCGCTTCTTCCTTGCGGCCGGTCCTCCTCAGCGTGTGGGAGAGGATCCCCGCTGCGATGAGGCCGAGACCGAGGAGGAGGAGCCTGCCGGTGTAGCCGGAGGCCTGGAGGTGGTGGGCGAGGTTCGTGCCGAAGGCGTTCCACCCGTTGAGCGAGCGGAGTGCGGGCAGGAGGCGCTCCGCGGTGAGGCCGGGGACGAGGAGCCAGGGGAGCCCGGCGGCGGCGACGAGGACGCCGGAGACCCAGGCGCCCAGGGAGGACCTCGTGACGAGGAGAAGGAGGATGAGGGCGACGAGGACGCCGCCGAGGAGCTCGGCGAGGGCGAGGGGGGACCACACGCCGCTCGTCATGGCGGCTCCCTCGGAGAGGGTGAGGCGCGCGCCCGCGTCGGCGAGGAGGAACCACGCGATCGGGACGAGGAGGAGGTGCCCGATGAGGGATCCCCAGTGGGCGCCGGTCCTCGAGGGCACCTCGGCGCGCAGGGTCGATCCCTCGAAGAGGGCGTCGTCGAGCGAGCGGGGGGTCGCCGGGACGAAGCCGAGCTCAGCGGTCTCCTCGCGGGGCCGCCACGCCGCCTCGGGCGCTGCGGCTTCCTCTTCGAGAGGGGGCGCGGTGACGAAGGCGCGGCGCTGGACGGCGGTCGACTCGATGTCGGCGCCCTTCTCGGGCGCGGCCTCGGGGTCGGAGCGGTGGGCGAGGACGTCGACGGGAGTCGGCGTCGGATCGGCGGGGGCGAGGACGGGGACCTCGCCGGTCATCACGGGGATCGTCGTCGTGTGAGGGCCGAGGGTGACGGGCTCGATCTGGCTCGTCTCGACGGGGGAGGCGACGCCGACGACGTCGTCCTCGTCGGTGACCTCCCCGGGGAGGTCGACCTCCTCACCGGTGAGGATGCGACCGCGGTCGCGGACGGCCGCCCACACCGTCTCGGAGGGGTCGAAGGCGGGCGCGTCCCCGGCGCTCCCGTCGGTCTCCGCCTCCGGCTCTTCGGGAGCGGGGGCCTCGTCGGCGCGGGACTGCTCGGCGGGGGTCGGGAGTTCGTAGGGCGCCGGGGTTTCGGCGGGGGTCGGCGCGTCTTCGGGCGCGTCGAGGGCGGGAGACGCCTCGTCGAGCGGCTCGGTGCCGGGCGCGGGAGCCTGTTCGGCCTCCGCCCCGCGCATGACGGGTTCGAGGATCCGGGCGGGCGCGTCCTCGGCGGCGGGGGAGGCGAGGGGCGCTTCGGGGAGCGGGCCCTCGAGCGCCGCGGGGGCGACGGCCTCGGGGATCCTCGTCGTCTCAGCGGGCTCGGGGTCGCCGAGCGGCGCGAAGGAGAACGAGGGATCGAGGGTGAGCGAGTCCTCCTCGCCCGCGGGGGCGTCCTCGGGGCGTGCGGTGAAATCCTGATCAGACATGGTGCTCCTCCTGCTCGTGGGGCCACGATATCCGCGAGGGGGCCCTACTCCCCGCTCATCCGACGGTAAGGCGCGTTTCCGGGCCCTCGAGGGGGTCGCGCTCCGCGCTCCTCGCGGGCTGCGCTTCGAGGGGGTCCGCGGCCGGGTCCTCGTCCTCCGTGGGCGCCGCTGCGCGGGCCCGGGCCCCGTACACGCCGATCGTCGAGGCGCCGACGAGGAGGCCGAGGGCCGCGATGACCGGGGAGGCGAGGGAGATCGAGGTCGTCGGCGAGGCGCCGGGTGTGACGACCTGCCCGGTGATCGAGGTCCACAGGGGCCAGAGCATGTACCCGGGGGCGACGAGGAGGAGCCAGGCGGCGGCCTGGGGGCCGGTGAGGGAGTAGACGCTCGACAGGGTGATGAGGCCGAGGAGGAGTGCGGCGAGGAGGCCGGGCCAGGGCGCCGAGCCGAGGGGGGAGGAGAGGGCCGACAGGCCGGTCGAGGCGACGCCCGTCGTGTCGTTCGGCGCGAGCGCCCGGTACAGGAGGGCGACGAGGAGCGCCGCGGGCAGGGCGAGGCCGGCGACCCAGGCGTGGCGGTGGGCGCGCAGGCGGGCGCGGCTCGGATGCTCGGTGGGGACGAAGGGGCGCCGGGCGATCGCGAGGGCGAGAGCGGCGCACGCGGTGATGAATGTGACGGCGAGGGGGTAGAGGTTCCAGGCGACCGCCGCGCGCATGTCGGAGGCGTCGATGAGGGAGGCCTGGAGGAGCGGGATGCGCAGGTGGCCGAAGGCCTGGAAGGCGCCGATGACGAGGGAGGCCGCGGAGGTGACGATCATCCCTGCGGGGGAATCCTCGCAATTGACGGAGACGAGGGCGATGAGGACGGCCGCGAGGCCCATGGAGATGAGCCCTTCGACGGAGGCGAGGGGCTGTCCGATCGCCGTCTGCGCCTGGATGTCGGCCATCGAGGAGCCGAGGAGGACGAGGGCGGGCGGCGCGAAGACGAGGGCGAAGAGCCCGCTCCTCGCGTGGCGGGAATCGAGCATCGCGGTGCGCGTCATGCCCCCCAGTATGACCCGAGGCCCGCAGCGCGGGCCGAGTGACGGTCCGCGTAGGCTGTTGCGGTGACGATCGATCCGCTCATCGACCCCGACCCCTCTCTCCTCGCCGTCGCCGCGGAGGATCCGCGGGTCCGCGTCTCCTTTGACGCCGCCCTCGCCGCCCTCGCGCGGCTGAGGTTCCACGAGGGGCTGCGCCGCGGTTGGGCCGAGGCGCGCGTCGAGGCGGCGGTCCGCGAAGGCGCGGCCGTCGCCCTCCTCCTCGGGGCGAATGTCAGCGTCGACGATCTCCGGCTCGCGGCGCTCGGCGGGGAGGGCGAGCGGGGGCGCGATCCGGCGATGGATCTCGCGATCGGCGCGTGGCGCTCCCAGGTCGGTCTCGTCGAGCGCTTCGCCCCGCTCAACTCGCGGACGCCGCAGGCGGTACGGCCCCTTCCGGCTCCTGCGCTTCTCGCTGCGATCCATCGGGATCTGTGCTCCGGCCTCGTCGAGTCGGGGCGGCTGGGGACGGGGGGCGTCGCGGTCCCCGTGTCCCCGGGGGTGCTCGCCCCCGCCCTCGAGTACCTCCGCGCCCCCGCACCGGCGATGGCGCGGGCCGCCGCGCTCGTCGCGCACTTCCGGTTCCGCGAGGTCGTCGCTCCCGCCTCCGCGGGTGCGGGCGCGGCCCTTGCGCGCTGGCTTCTCGTCTCCGAGGGCGTCGATCCGACGGGCGTGTGTCCGATCACGGTGATGGATGCGCGCGACGCGGCGGGGGCCGCGCGGGCGCTTGCGGGCTGGGCCCGCGCGGACGCGGCGGGGGTGGCGGCGTGGATGATCCGCTTCGGGGAGTGCGTCGAGTACGGGGCGCGCGTCGGCGCGGACGTCGCGCTGCGCGTCCAGGCGGGCCGGCTCGGCTGACCCGGCCGCCGTTTCAGGATCTGCGCGAGGCGAGCCAGCCGACGAGTCCGGCGCCGAGGAGGACGCCGAAGGCGGCGAGTCCGACGATCCGGTGCGAGGGCGTGGGGCGCGTCCCGGCGACGGGGGTCGTCGTGAGGAAGCGCTCGATCTGCCAGCCCTTCTCCTCGGCGATGCGGCGGAGCTCCCGGTCCGGATTGACGGCGACGGGGTGGCCGACGGAATCGAGGAGGGGGACGTCGGACACGGAGTCCGAGTACGCCCAGCATTCGGCGAGGTCCCAGCCGCGTTGCGCGGCGAGTTCCGCGCAGGCGGCGGCCTTGTTCGCCGCCTGGTTGTAGTGGAGGATCCGGCCCGTGTAGGTGCCGTGCTCGTCGGTTTCCGCGATGGAGGCGAGGACGGCGTCGGCACCGATCCGGGTGGCGATCGGGCGGACGACTTCGAGGGCGGAGGCGGAGGCGACGACGACGGGGCGGCCGGCCGCGTGGTGGCGGGCGATCTCCTCGAGGGCTTCGGCGTAGCACACGGGGTCGATCGTCCGGGCGAGGGAGTCCTCGACGATCGATTCGAGGAGGTGGGCGTTGATCCCCTTCGCGAGGGAGCCGATCGAGTCGGCCATCGCGTCCATTCGCGCTTCGTCGGCGCCGGCCACGAGGTAGGGGAGGTGGACGAGGAGCGACATGATCGCTGCGCGCCGCGAGATGAGGCCGCGGTCGACGAAGTCGCCCCGCAGGGCGAGGGTCGAGGAGGTCGCGAGGATCGTCTTGTCGAGGTCGAAGAAGGCGGCGCTCCTGAGGGTGTCGGGGTGTTCGATCATGTCGCCTCCTCGTCGTGGCGTGGCCGCTGCCCCGACCCGTGGTGTCCACAGGCCGATGGTGATCCTCCAGTCTTCCACAGTTCGTGCGGGCCCGCCGGGACCTCGGGGAGGCGATGGCGTCCACTGGGGGCATGGCAGGGTCATGGGCGACGAGGGCGCGAGCGCCCCGCAGTGGAGAGGGAGCCGATCCGGCGCGCAGGGCGATGACGCCCCGAGCCCGCGTTCGGATCGAGGGGGTCGGGGCTGCCGAGCGGGCGCGCCTGCGCGCCCTCCTCCCCTTTCTCGGCGCGATGGAGGCCGAGGAGGGGGAGGAGGCGGAGGCCATCCTCGTCGGAGCGGGAGGAGGATCCGCGCGAGCGACTGCGGGCGGAGTCGAGGCGCAGTCGCCGAGGACGGGCCCGGGCGCCCTTGCGGCGCCGCGCCTCGAGATCGGCCCGGGAGGCCAGTTCGAGCTCCCGCGCGATGAGGCCCTCCTCGCCGAGGCGCTCCTCGCCGTCCTCGGGCGCGGGGCCGATGGGGGACTCGCCGGGCCGACTCCTCCGGGGCCGGGCGATGAGGCGGGATCGGGACCGGCTGCCCTGAGGATCGCCCTGGCCGGCTGGGGAGGCTCGCGGCGCGGCGCGCTCCTCGCCGTCTCCCTCGCCGCCGCGTGCCGCGGGGTCCTCGTCGACGCGAGCGGCCTCGCCCCCGCGCCCCTCCTCGTCGGCGCGCCCCGCGCCCCCGGCGTCCGCTGGGCCGATCTGTCGGGAGAGGAGCGGGTCTTCCCTCCCGAGCTCCCCGATCGTCTCGTGCGCGCAGGGAGGATCGCCGTCCTCGGGGGCGACGCGAGGGGCGTCGCGCGCGCGGACGACCCCAGGCTCGGGCCCGTCCTCGAGGCGATCCGGCGTGCCGGGCGCTCCGCGGTCGTCGACCTCGGGCGCTGGGACTCGATCGCCGCCCGATCGGCTCCGGCCCGCTGGGACGCGCTCATCCTCC
Source organism: uncultured Schaalia sp. (assembly GCA_964548945.1). Lineage (GTDB taxonomy): Bacteria > Actinomycetota > Actinomycetes > Actinomycetales > Actinomycetaceae > Pauljensenia. The sequence continues at coordinate 6,562 of CAZJTN010000005.1, read as the reverse complement.
ACGGGGGCGGCGGCATGGAGGAAGCCGCGCGGCTCGCCTGCTCCCTCGCCCTGTGGGAGCCCGACTCACCCGCCCTCCTCGTCGTCGACGGGGGCGGAGCGAGGCGGATCGCCCCGCTCCTCCCCACTGCCCGGATCCTCTCCATGCGGCGCGCCCTCTCGCGCGGGGGCGCAGCGGCACTCCTCGAGGCGCGGCGGGCGGCCGGACGGCGCTGGGCGGGTGAATGGTTCGAGGGGGCGGCGCACGAGGGGAAGGGGGAGCGATGAGCGGCCTGCGCCTCCCCTTCCTCCGCGCCGGAATGCCGTCCGGAGACGCGCACCCCGCCCCGTCCCCGGGGGCTCCCGCATCCGGGCCCCGGGAATCGAGCGGTTGCGGGGAGATCGCGGCGCTGCGCGCCCTCGCCCTCGGAGCCGAGCTTCCCGAGGCGGTCGCCGAGGCGGCCCGCCCCGGTGCCGGCCTCGGCGAGCTCGGGGCCTTCCTCGACCGGGTCCGCACGATCGCGGAGGGGACGGGGCCCGAGATCGCCCGGCTCCTCGCAGAACCGGGCCTCACCGACCTCCTCCTCAATTCGACGGGCGCGTGGGCGGACCGGGGTGCGGGGCTCGAAGCCTGCGCGCTCCCCTTCCGGGACGAGTCCGAGGTCCGCGCCCTCGCGGTCCGCATGGCCGCCGCCTGCGGGAAGCGACTCGACGACGCGAGCCCGATCGTCGACGGCTCCCTTCCCGGGGGCGTGCGCCTCCACGCCGTCCTCTCGCCTCCGAGCGCCTCGGGCACCCTCGTCTCCTTGCGGACCCAGCGCGCCAAGGGGATGGGTCTGGCCGAGATGGAGGAGGCCGGGAGCGTCTCGCCGACCATGGGCGAGCTCCTGCGCCGACTCGTCGCAACGCGCGCGAACGTCCTCGTCTCGGGGGCGACCGGCTCGGGCAAGACGACCCTCCTCGCCGCGCTCCTCGCACTCGTCCCGGCAGATGAGCGGATCATCGCGATCGAGGAGGTTCCCGAGCTCGCGCCCGAGCACCCGCATCTCGTCTCCCTCGTCGAGCGACGTCCCAACGTTCAGGGCCGCGGCGCGATCGCCCTGTCGGACCTCGTCCGGGCGGCGATGCGGATGCGCCCCGACCGGCTCGTCCTCGGCGAATGCCGGGGTCCCGAGGTCCGCGATGTCCTCCTCGCCCTCAACACCGGGCACGACGGCGGCTGGGCGACGATCCACGCGAATGGTGCGGAGGAGGTGCCCGCGCGCCTCCACGCCCTCGGCGCGCTCGCGGGGATGAGCGACGGGGCCCTCGCCGCGCAAGCAGTCGCCGCCCTCCACGCCGTCGTCCACATGCGCCGCGCGCCCGCGGGAGGATCGGCCGGGCCGAGCCGCTGGGTTTCGGAAATCGCGGTGCTTGAGCGCTCGGGTTCCGAACTCTCCTGCGGGCTCGCGATCCGCGCCTCGAGGAGCGGTGAATGCGAGCGGGGGCCCGGATGGGAGGCGCTCGAGGCGATCCTCAGGTCGAGGGGCGGATGAGCGCGCTCCTCGCCCTCGCCTCCCTCCTCCTCGCCCTCGGGGCGATCCTCGCCGAGCGGCGCCGCGAGGAGAAGATCCTGCGCGCCTGGCGCGGCGGCGCGCCGAGGGCCGAGCGGCCCCGAGGGCGGCGGGCGGGCCCGCGGGGCCTTCGGCGGCCCCCGAAGGATGGAGGGGTGAGGCCCGGTGCGATCCCGGGCCCGGATCTCGCCCTCCTCGTCACCGAGGTCGCGAGTCGCCTGAGAGCGGGAGCCCCGGTCGAGGCCGCATGGCGGGCCGCCTTCGGGCGCCTTGGTCCGGGAGCTCCCTTCGACGGGATCGACGAGGACGGGAGCCCGGCCGTGCTCAGGGAGCTCGGGCGGGCGCCGGGGCTCCTCGAGGCGAGGCGCCCCGATGATCTCGCCCGGGTTCTGCGCGCCCGTTCCCCCAGGGGACGGGCGTCCGCGAGAGCGGCGCGCGCGCTTCGCGTCGCATGCCGACTCGCGGCGAGGAACGGGGCGCCGCTCGCCGCGGTCCTCGACGCGGTCGCCGCCGGTCTCGATGAGGCGGAGGCCGCGGAGGAGGCGCGCCGGATCGCCTCGCAGGGGGCGCGGACCTCGACGAGGATCCTCCTCGCCCTGCCGTTCCTCGCGGTCCTTGCGGGTGAGGCGATCGGCGCCCGGCCGATCGACCGCTTCTTCGGCGGGGGAGCGGGCACCCTCCTCGGGGTGATCGGCCTCGCCCTCCTCCTCGCGGCCCGCCTCGTCTCGGGGCGCCTCCTCGCCCGTGCCGCGCGCGCAGAGGAGGGGCTCGATCCGGCGCTCGCGTGCGATCTCGCTCGGGCGGCCCTCGAGGCGGGCTCCTCGATCCCCACCGTCCTCGAGTCCCTCGGAGTCGCGAGTGAGGATGAGGGACTCGCCGCGATCGGGCGCGGGCTCAGGCTCGGGCTCCCCTGGGAGGCCGCGTGGGAGGGGCGGACCGGAGAGCTCCTCGCGCGCGCCCTCGAGGGCGCATGGCGCGACGGCATCGACCCTGAAGAGCTCCTCGTCCGATCAGCCGCGCAGCACCGCTCCCGCCGGATCGTCGAGGCGAAGGCGCGAGCCGAGGCCCTCGGCGTCGAGCTCGCCGTCCCCCTCGCCGCCCTCCTCCTCCCCGCCTTCCTCCTCCTCGGGCTCGGCCCGGTCCTCCTCCACCTTCTCGAGTCAGGCGTCACTGGACTCCGCTGAGCGGGATCAGTCGACGGGGTGGATCGGGGCGGAGAGGCGCGAAAGGAGAGTTGGAAGAGTCCGCTCGAGGAGTTCCGTCACCGCGTCCTCGCGTCCGCTCATGAGGGCGATCCGCATTGAGCGCTCGGTTGTCGCGAGGATGATCTCGGTCGTGTCCTCCGCCGAAAGGAGAGGGCGACGCCCGATGACGGAGAAGCCGGAGACGAGGACCTCTTGGAGGGCGGCGGCGAAGGTCTCGTACCCCTTGCGCAGGCTTGTCGAGTGTTCCGGGTCGCGGGCGATGCGAGAGGCGAGTTCGGACTGGAGCATGTAGAAGTCGCGTCCGACGGGGAGGGCGGCGAGGATGCCTGCGGCGAGGCGATCGATTGCGGAGGTGATCTCCTCGTCGCTCATGGGGACGCCGAGCTCGTGGTCGGAGAGAACCGTCTCGACGGCGGAGTGAATGAAGTCAAGGAGTTCTGCCCACTGGTTCTCGGCGAGCCCGGAGACGAAGTGGTCCATGTCGGTGAAGTTCGAGTAGAAGGCGCCGCGGGTGAATCCGGCGGCGGTGCAGATGTCGCCGACGCTCGTCGCTCCCAGGCCCTTCTCGATGATGAGGGAGCGACCCGCCTCAAGGAGCTGGGTCTGGGTCGCGGCCCGTCTCGAGGACGGGGGCTGGGCGACGGTCCTTCTGATCCGTGCGCGCCGATCCGAAAGGCGGCTGATCGTCGGCTCGCGGTGTCCTGGGTTGGCAGTCATGAGTTCACCGTATCCCGTCATCGCGATCGTCGACTCGGACACAGGATACACATCTGTATTGCATCGAGCCGATACAGGTATGTATCGTTCGAATGCGCATTTCGAGAGAGAAGACCATGAAGAAGCTCACTGGATCACGGGTGGCGAATCTGATCGTCATCGCCGCCGTCCTCATTGTCCCGCTGCTCTATGCGGGGCTCCTCACGCTCGCCTACCAGAACCCGACGAACCGGCTCGACCAGATCACCGCCGCCGTCGTCAACGAGGACAGCGCATACACCGCGGCCCTCGCCTCGGGGACATCGGAGACCTTCGCCCTCGGTGACGAGCTGACCGACGCCCTCGTCCACCCCGACGCGGGAACGGACACCGGCTTCACCTGGACCGCGATGAGCGCCGACGAGGCCGAGGCGAAGATGAAGACCGAGGATGTCCGCGCAATCCTCTACATCCCGGCCAACTTCTCCAAGAACGCGACCCTCGTCGGCTCCGACAATCCGATGCAGGCGAGCACCCAGACCCTGAGCCTCGTCACCGACGACGGCATCAACTACCTCACCGGAACGATGGCGAAGACCGTCGCGGAAACGCTCGCGAACCGCCTCGAATCGCAGGGCTCAGAGAAGATCCTCTCCTCCCTTCTCCTCGCCATTTCTGAGATCCGCGACGGCATGACGACCGCCGCAGACGGCGCCCAGAGCCTCGCCGACGGCTCGACGACCCTCGCCGAAGGGACGACGGATGCGACTACGGGCGCGGGAGACCTCGCTCATGGTGCGCAGACCCTCACCGTCGGACTCGACAAGCTCGCTGACGGCAGCGTCGAACTCGCCTCCGGGCTTACCCTTCTGGATTCGGGCGCGTCCACCGCGGCCAGCGGCTCCGGCGCCCTCGCCTCGGGCCTCGCCGAGCTCGCGAACGGCACCTCGGCTGCCGCCGACGGCGCTGCGCAGGTCGCCGAGGGGGCGACCCGCCTTTCCTCGGGAACGCAGACCCTTGCGGATTCGACCGCTCCGCTCGCTGCAGGAGTCTCGCAGCTCACGACGGGCACCGCCACTCTCGAGGACGGCATCGACTCCTACACCTCCGGCGTCGACCAGGCGACGGGGGGCGCCCTCCTCCTCCAGTCGGCAACCTCGAATCCGACGAGCGGCCTGTCCGCGGCTCTTCGCTCCCTCAGTGCCGGAATCGGGCAGTCCACCGACACTGCGGGGTCGAGCGCCTCGACGACGACCCTCTACGGGGGAGTGAACTCCCTTGCCGCCGGCGCGACCGCGCTTTCCGAGGGGCTGGCCGGGTCGACGGGAACGACGACGCTCTCTGATGGCGCTGCCCAGGTCGCCGCAGGCGTCGAACAGATCAGGGCCGCGGTCGCAGGGCTCGACCCCTCGGCGATCACGACCGCTGCGAGCGGGGCTCAGAGCCTCTCCGGCGGCATCGCGAACTACACCGCCGCCGTCGACCAGCTCGCCGCCGCATGCTCCGGTGCCGGCGACACGAGCCAGACCTGCCGCACTCTCACCGCTCTCGCCTCCCAATCCCAAAGCCTTCGGTCCGGATCGCAGTCCCTTTCGGCCGGTCTTGACGAGGCCGCGACAAGCATGTCGGGCCTCACGCAGGCGGCCGGCTCCCTCGACGCGCTCGCTGCCGGCGCCGAGCAGGTTTCCGACGGCGTCGACTCCGCAACTCAGGGCGCGGCCCAGGTGGCGGCCGGAGCAAACGCCCTTCAACAGTCGATGCCGGCGCTGCGTGCGGGCGTTGATGCCCTCCAGGACGGCGTCGGGACCGCCGACTCGACCGATCCCTCGACGATTATGGGCGCGATCAACTCCCTTGCCGGTGGCCTCTCGACGATCACCGCACCGGTATCCTCGAAGGGCGGAACGCTTTACGCGAACTCCGAGAAGCTCCGCGCGGGCGCCGCCCAGGTCGCGGCAGGCGCCGAGACGATGAACTCGAAGGTCCCGGACCTCACTGCAGGCGTCTTACAGCTCTCCTCGGGCGCCGACTCGCTTTCGCTCGGCGCGAGCTCCCTCGATGCGGGCATGGCCCGCCTCGTTTCCGGCTCGAAGAGCGCCGCCCAGTCGGCTCAACGCCTCTCCGATGGGCTCGCGAGCCTCGAATCCGGCGCGGCGTCAGCCGACTCCGGTGCGCAGACCCTCGCTTCCGGCCTCGCTTCTGCCGACTCCGGGGCGAGCGCCCTGTCCGAGGGCGCGCAGACACTTGCCGAGGGCATGAGCGCACTCAACGACGGTGCAGGGCGGCTCTCCGAGGGCGCAGCAACCCTTGCCGACGGTCTCTCCTCCGGCGTCGACGAGATCCCCAACTACACCGACGAGGAGCGCGACGCCGTCGCGACGACCGGTTCACAGGTCGCGACCGTCGAGGCCGTCCGTGATCACGCGGTCGCGAACAACGGCGCAGGCTTCACGCCGATGTTCATGAGCCTCGCTCTCTGGGTCGGCGCGATCGCCCTCTTCCTCATCCTCCCGGCCCTCGACAAGCGTGACCACGGCGAGCGATGGTGGGCCTCCGCCGTCCGACCGGCGACGACCGCGATGCTCCTTGCGATCGCTCAGGCGGTCGTCATGATGGTCGTCGTCGACACGACCGCGGGGCTCGAGGCGAAGAACCTCCTCGGGCTCAGCCTCATGGCGATCGCCGCATCGATCACCTTCATGCTCATCAACCAGGCGTGCGTCGCCTCGCTCGCTTTCAGAGGACGCTTCATCTCGATCATCCTCCTCAGCCTCCAGATCACCTCGATGGGTGCGACCTTCCCGGTCGAGACCGCGCCAGCGTTCTTCCAGTGGATCCACCCCTTCCTCCCGATGAGCTATACGCAGCTCGCCTTCCGCGAGTTGATCGCCGGTTCGGGGGCGCAGGGCGCAGTCGGCAACGCCCTCGCGGTCCTCGGGATCTGGGCGGCGATCGCCGTGGTCGTCATTCTCATCGGCGCGAGGGTCCGTCGTGGACCCAAGCCGCTCCCCGCGGACAACGCGCTCGCCCCGACTGCGGCCTGAGAGATCGAGCCCCTCTACGTGGAATGGGCGGCGGCCGGAACCCTCGGTCCGGCCGCCGCCTTCTTCGCGCCTCTCGCCTATTGGGT
>CAZJTN010000004.1:0-23866 GCA_964548945.1 uncultured Schaalia sp. | reverse complement strand
TACACCCTATCCTACACTCTTTCCCTACACGACGCTCTTCCGATCTGGATCCCCCCGAGGAGGAGCCAGGTCGGCACGGGGAGGCCGCGCCATTGGGGCATGGGGAGGGGGAGGAGGAGGGCGCTCGAAGAGGCGCGCGTGGCGAGGATCCACCCGAAGCCGACGAGGGCGGTGCTCCACGCGAGCGCCTGGAGCGCGGCGGAGGCCCGCCACCACCTCGGCTCCTCGCGCTCACCGACTCCCGAGCGTGCGACGGCACGATCGACCGAGTCCGGGAGGATTTCGATGGCGGCGGCCGCGCGCTCGCGCATCGCCGCCGACCAGGCGGGCGGTCGCCCCTCGCCGATCGCTTCACCGATCCTGCGCACACCCGTCGCCGTGCGCGCCATCGCGGCCGCATCGGCGCGCAGATCGAGGAGCGGCGCGCCGGGGTGCCCACCCGCCCGCCTCCCGAGGTGCGCCGAGCGGGCGGGGTCCGTGCGCAGGGCGGAGAGCCACTTGAGGGGGAACCATCCGAGCGCGAGATTCGCGCGGTGACGCAATGATGCGCCGAGATCCTCGGCGAGGGCGTCGAGCCCCGACGAGCGCGCCGTCTCAACGGCCAGCGCGTCGGCGAGCCCCGCCGCGTCGAAAGCGGGCAGGTGATCGGGGATGAGCGCCGCGCTGCGGATCTCGGCTGCGGCGCGCTCGAGCTCACCGCGGGTCTTCGCGGCTTCGACCCCGACTCGTCGCACGACGACACCGAGGACATCGCGCAGGGACGCGAGCCCCTCCCCCGTTCGCGCCGACACGGCAATGACGGGGACGTCTGTCGCGCCGTCGGCGGCGAGGAGTGCGCCGAGGTGCCCGGTGATCGCGCGCCGAGCATCATCGTCGAGACGATCGACGTGATTGAGGATCATCGCCGTCGCGCGCGCCGAACGCGCCATCGGGGCGATCCACTGCGAGTGGATGACATCGTCGGCGTACTTCTGGGGGTCGACGACCCAGAGGACCATGTCGACACGGTCGGCGATCCGCCGTGCGACCTCGCGATTCGCCTCGAGGCGCGAATCGATGTCGGGAAGGTCGAGGAGGACGACCCGCTCGGGAATCGGCGCACCCGCAGGAAGGGGGACGCGACGGTCGACGCCGAGCCAGTCGAGGAGGGCCGAGGCCTCGAGGCCCTGGCCGAGCGCCGCCAGGGGACGCGAGGTCGTCGGGCGGATGACGTCGGCGACGGCGACGTCATCGCCGACGAGTGCATTGAAAAGACTCGACTTGCCCGAGCCGGTGGCGCCGACGAGGGCGATGAGGACCGTGTCCGGGTCGAGGACGGCGCGTTCGCGCGCGATGCCGAGGCGCGCGAGGACGCTCGCGCGCACGCTCGCGGGGACCTCCTCGCCGAGGAGTTCGAGGGCTTCCTCAATGCGGTCGATCCGCTCGCTCGGGCTCATGCGCTCCGCCATGACGCGTCCGCCTCCTTCGCCGCTTGCCTCAGCGTCGCACTCGAGGCCTCGGCCGGGAGGGCCTCACGCATGGGTGCGAGGGTCTCCTCCAGGGCGAGGCGCATCCTCCTCAGAAGGTCGTCACGTGCGCGCCGGGCCATCGTCCGGACCGCTTGGTCGCCGAAGACCGTTTCGAGGAGCTTCTGGGCGAGGACCGCTGAGGCCCCGGCGATGCCGACCTCGGCGCCGGTCAAGCCGCCTGTCGAGGCGAAAACCGCGATGATGAGGGCGACCGAGACGACGTTGACTCCGATGGCGGCGATGCGGGCGCTCGAGCGCCGTCCCCTCCCCTCCTCCCTCACGAGGTCGAGGAGGAGGCGCTGCCAGGCGCGTGTGAGCTCGAGCGCGCGCCGCTCCGCCGCGTCCGCGCCCTCCGGCGCGATCCGGGTCGCGAGGGCCCGTGTCGCATCCGAGCGCGACCAGCGCGAGCGCGCCTCGTGCTCCGCTGTGAGGAGTTCGTCGAGGACGAGGGAGCTGAGCCCGGCTTCGAGGGCGTCCTCGACCGGTTCGATCGGGGCGGGCCGTCCGCGCACCCACGCCGACAGTCGATCGCGCACCCGGCTCACGGCGAGGGAGAGGGACCTCGTGAGCTCTGCGGCGCCGACGACCTCGTTCCACCTCGCGAGGACCTCGCCTCGCAGGAGGGAACCGTCGGCCGTCGCCGCGGACAGGCGTTCGAGCGACTCGGAGACCACCGCATCGAGGACCTCGCAGGCGCGGCGCCGCTCCTCCTCTGCGGCGTCGACGGCGTCGGCGAGGATCGCTGCGGATTCGCAGATCTCGAGGACCGCGCCCGAGAGGGCGACCCGCGCGACTTCGCGGCGAGAGTCCGCGCTCGCGGCGAGCGCGGCCAGCCATTCGCGCACCTCGCCGACGCTCCCCTCGGTGAGGAGCCCGCCCTCGAGCGCTGCTTCGGGGATCGCGAAGACGGGGGCGGCGGCGAGGCCCCGCCCATCCATGAGCGCCCTGAGATCGGCGAGGACCGGAGCGGCCGCCTCATCGGGCAGGCGGTTGAGGACGACGCCGAGGACGAGGCCGGAGCGCGCCGCCTCGTCGAGGAGTCGCCACGGGACGTCATCCGCATAGCGCGCCGCCGTCGTGACGAAGACCCAGAGATCGGCGGCGTCGAGGAGCCTGCGGGCGAGCGCCCGGTTCTCCGCCGAGACCGAATCGACGTCCGGCGAATCGATGAGGGCGAGACCCTTGGGCAGGGCCTTCGCCGCGCGGATTTCGAGCTCGCCGGTCGAGCCCGTCCCGCTCGGGGCCGGAGGCGCCTCGGGATCGAGGGGCACCCGGGCCAGGCCCGGGAGGATGCGCGCGGCGTCGAAGTAGGCCGCGTCCTCGGGACGGTGGAGGAGGAGGGGGCGCCTCGTCGTCGGCCGGACTGGCGAGGCGGCGGTGACGACCCTCCCGACGAGCGTGTTGACGAGTGTCGACTTCCCCGCGCCCGTCGACCCGCCGATGACGGCGAGGAGGGGCGCATCGAGGGAGTCGAGTCGCGGGAGGACGAAGTCGTCGAGGCGGCGGATCGCGCGGGCGCGGGCCCGCGCGCCCTCGTCGGCACCGGGCGCGGGCAGGCCGGGACGCGCCGCGTCGAGCTCGGCCCGCAACGCCTCGAGTCCGCCGCGCATGTCCACCTCAGTCGACCGCGACGACTCGGGGCCGAAGGTCGGCGGCGGGCGGCTCCCAGGCGGCGGAATCCGCCTCGACCTGCTCGCCTGAGCGAATGTCCTTCACCGTGTCGGGCGAGCCCGGGGCGCCGGGGAACCACACGAAGGGAATGCCGCGCTTGTCGGCGAACTTGATCTGCTTGCCGAACTTCGCGGCCGTGGGGGCGACTTCGGTCGCGATCCCGCGCGAGCGCAGGGCGCGGGCGATCGATTCGGAGCGCTCGCGATCCGCCTCGTCGACGACCGCGACGACGACGGCCGCGGGGGTCTTCCGCGTCGCGGCGACCATCGGGAGCGCGATCATCCGGGAGACGAGGCGCGAAACGCCGATCGAGAGGCCGACGCCCGGGTAGGTCCGCTTGCCGTCCTTCGCGAGGGAATCGTAGCGGCCGCCCGAGCAGATCGATCCGAGATCCTCATGGCCCTCGATGACCGACTCGTAGACGGAACCGGTGTAGTAGTCGAGACCGCGCGCGATCTTGAGGTCGGCGACGACGGCGCCGGGCATCCGCGACTCGGCGATCTCCAGGAGGGAGCAGAGCTCATCGAGACCTGCGTCGAGGAGCTCCCCGTGCGCTCCGAGCGCGCCGATCCGCGAGCGGATCTCGGCCGGATCCGCCGAGCGGATCGAGGCCATGTCGAGGAGGGCGCCCGCCTGCTCGCCGGAGATCCCCGACTCGGCGAGTTCAGCGGCCACGCCCTCGGGACCGATCTTGTCGAGCTTGTCGAGGCCGCGGAGAGCCGCTTCGACGTCGGTGACGCCGAGGGACTCGCACACGCCCTGGACGACCTTGCGGTTGTTGACGAGGACCGTGACCGTGGGAATGGGGAGCGAGGAGAGCGCTTCGGCCATGACGAGGGGGAGGTCGACCTCGTAGTGGAAAGGGAGGCTCCCGTCGCCGACGACGTCGATGTCGGCCTGGGTGAACTCGCGGAATCGGCCCTCCTGGGGCCGCTCGCCTCGCCACACCTTCTGGATCTGGTAGCGCTTGAAGGGGAAGTCGAGCTCGTTCGCGTTCTCGACGACGTAGCGGGCGAAGGGGACGGTGAGGTCGAAGTGGAGGCCCATCCGGCGCTCCTTGGTGCTGCGCCGGCCCGACTGCTCCTCCTTGAGCGATTGGAGGCGATCGAGGACGTAGACCTCCTTCGAGGTCTCCCCTTTCGCCTCGAGCTGCTCGAGGGTCTCAACGGCTCGCGTCTCGATCCCGGAGAATCCGTGGAGCTCGAAGACCTCGCGGATGCGATCGAGGACGAATTGCTCGATGATGCGGCCCTCGGGGAGCCACTCGGGGAATCCGGAAAGCGATGTGCGTGCCATGGGGTCATTCTTCCACGTCCGCGCGCGCTCCTCCGACTCCGCAGGCGGCGAGGAGTTCAGCCGATCGATCTCGCCCTGCGCAGGTAGGGGTTCGTCTCGAGCTCGCGCGCCATCGTCGTCACCGGTCCATGACCGGGGATGAGGAGGGTCGCGGGGTCAATGACGTTCGCGAGCGTCCTCAGCGAGTGGAGCATCTGGCGCTCGTCGCCCCCGGGCAGGTCGGTCCGGCCGACGGATCCGGAGAAGACGACGTCGGCGGAGAGCGCCCAGGGGACCGGGTCTTCGGAGAGGAAGACCGGGCGGCCGCCGCTGCGCGCCTCAAGGGGGCCGTGGCCGAGGAAGAAGGCCGAGCCCTCCGTGTGGCCGGGGGCGGGCACCATGAGGAGGCGCACTCCCTCGACGAGCTCGACGGCGTCCGCGGGCATCTCCCTGAGGTCCTCCGGGACCCGCCAGGGGCCGAATCCCTCGGGGACCGGGAGCGGGACGAAGGAGGCCGGATCCGTCATCCGGTGGAGATCGGGTCCGGGCACGTACACGGGCGCGGGTCCCTCGGGCGCCCAGGACGCGACCTCGGCGCACTGCCACACGTGATCGGGGTGCCCGTGGGTCGCGAGGACGGCGCCGACGATCGCCCCGGCCTTGGCGAGTGCGGTGCGGATCTCCTCGTCAGCGCCTCCGGAGGGGTCGACGACGAGGGCCTCCCCCACGCCCTCGGCCGTAAGGACGAGGGCGTTCGCCCCGAAGAAGGGCGTGGGGATGAGGTCGAGGCGGAGTGTCACTGGACCGTTGAGCGGATCTGCTCGAGCCAGGCCTTCTTCGTGTCGAGGGCCTCTGCGAGGGCTGCCGTCTTCTCGTCATCGCCGGCGGCGCGCGCGGCGGCGAGATCGGCCTCGAGGGCGTCGATCTGCGCTTCGAGCTGGCCGAGCATGCCCTGCGCGCGGGCCCGGGTCTCGGGGTTGGTCCTGCGCCACTCCTTCTCCTCCGCGTCGCGGATCGAGGACTCGACCGCGCGCAGACGCGACTCGATGCGGTGGAGATCCGCCGAGGGAACGCGGCCGATCTCGTCCCAGCGGTCCTGGACGGATCGAAGAGCGGCCTTCGCGGCCTCGAGGTCGGAGATCGGGAGGATCGCCTCGGCTTCGAGGAGGAGCGCCTCCTTCGCGCCGAGATTGTCCCGGTACTCCGAGTCCGTCGCCTCGTCCTTTGCCCGCCGCGCGTCGTAGAAGACCTGCTGGGCGGCGCGGAATCGCGCCCAGAGGGCGTCGTCCTCCTTGCGGGAGGCCCGGGGCGCCTCCTTCCAGCGGTTCATGAGTTCGCGATAGGCGGCCGAGGTCGCGCCCCAATCGGTGGAGGACTGGAGGGCCTCGGCCTCGGCGATGAGCGACTCCTTGACGCGCTTCGCTTCGGACTGGGCCTGATCGAGCGCGGAGAAGTACTGGCGGCGGTGACGATCGAATTGCGTCCTCGCGCTCGAGAAGCGCTTCCACAGTTCATCCTCGGTCGCCTTGTCGAGGCGCGGGCCCTTGCGCTGGAGGGTCTTCCACTCCTCGAGGAGGTCGCGCAGCGCCTGGCCCGACTGCTTCCAATGCGTCCGTTCGGGCGCCTGGGCGACGATCTCCTCGGCGGCTTCGACGACGCGGGTGCGCTGCGCGAGGGCCTCCTCCCGCGCGGCCTTGCGCTCGGCCTTCGCCTGCTCCTTGCGCTCCTGGGCGGCGTGGGAGACCGCGTCGACGCGCTCGCGCAGCGCCTGGAGATCGCCGAGGGCGTTCGGCGCGGCGACCGCTTCGACGAGGGTTGCGAGGGTCTGGTCGATGTCCTTGGGCGAGAGCGAGGAGAGGCGGTCCTCGAAGAGCTTGATCGTCGCCTCGAGGTCGGCGAAGCGGCGCTCGTAGAGCGCGAAGGGCTCCTCCGGCACGCCCTCGGGGTAGCCGCCGATGACGCGCTCGCCGTCGCCGTCCTTGACGTAGACGGCGCCTTCGGCGTCAATGCGCCCGAACTCGTGGACGAGCTCGACCGGCGCGGCGCTCGTCGGCGTCCCCTCCGAGGCTCCGGCCTGCGGCTCGGACTCGGGAACGGGGGAGGTGGCCTGCTCAGTGGACGTCGTGGTCACGGTATTCCTTTACGAGGAGAGGGGGTGCGGGGCACCCGTGCATGGATGCTGCTCCACGCGTAGTGGCGCTCGGAGCGCCGATGTGGCGCACCTCTCCCAGTCTACGGCCAGCGGGGCGCAACACCGAACGGGCGGGCGGAATCGAGTACCGGATGTCACATTCGCGAGCGCTCACACCGCTTTCTGTCCCGACAGGCGGACGGCTTCGAAGACCCCGTCGACCCTGCGCAGCGCGGCGAGGACCGCGTTGAGATGCCCCATATCGGCCATTTCGAAGGTGAAGCGGGCCGTCGAGATCTGGTCGTTCGAGGTGTTCGTGTTCGCCGAGAGGATGTTCACCCGGTATTCGCTGATGACCCGTGTGAGATCCGAGAGGAGGCCCGCCCGGTCGAGGGCGCGCACCTGGATCTGCACGCGGAAGACCTGGCCATTCGAGCCCTCGGCCCAGGACACGTCGACGAAGCGCTCGGGTTGGAGCTCCTTGAGGCGCACGGCATTGCGGCAGCTCGCGAGGTGGACGGAGACTCCTTGGCCGCGCGTGATGAATCCGACGACCTCGTCGCCGGGCACGGGGGTGCAGCACTTCGCGAGCTTCACCCAGATGTCCTTCGCATCCATGCCGGCGACGACGATGCCCGTCTCCCCGCCCGCCTGAGGGCGAACCCGCGTGACGCCGGGGGTGACGCCCTCCGAGAGCGTCTCCTCCGTGCCGTCCCCGCCGCCGAGAATCTCGACGAGCTTGGAGACGACGTTCTGCGGGGAGACCTGGTTCTCCCCCACCGCCGCGTAAAGCCCGGACACGTCCGGGTAGCCGAGCGAATTCGCGACCGAGAGGACGGATTCGTGATTCATGAGCCGCTGGAGCGGGAGGTTCTGCTTGCGCATCGTCTTGGCGAGCGCCTGCTTGCCGTCCTCGATCGCCTCCTCACGGCGTTCCTTGGAGAACCATGCCTTGATCTTCGAGCGGGCGCGCGGCGAGGCGACGAAGGCGAGCCAGTCCCGCGATGGGCCGGCCTTGTCGGATTTCGAGGTGACGACCTCGACGGTCTCCCCCGATTCGAGCCGAGTGTCGAGCGAGACGAGGCGGCCGTTCACCTTCGCGCCGACCGTCCGGTGTCCGACCTCGGTGTGGACCGCGTAGGCGAAATCGACGGGCGTCGCCCCCGCCGGGAGGACGATGACCTCGCCGCGCGGGGTGAAGACGTAGACCTCGTCCCCGGCGATCTCGTAGCGCAAGGAGTCGAGGAACTCCTCGGGGTCTCCGGTCTCGCGCTCCATCTCGACAAGGGAGCGCAGCCAGCTCGCCTGCTCATCCGAACTCATCCGGTCCGCGTCCGGGCCGGTCGCATTCGGGTTCTGCTTGTACTTCCAGTGCGCCGCAACGCCGTGCTCGGCGCGCTCGTGCATCTCATAGGTGCGGATTTGGATCTCGACCGGTTTGCCGCCGGGGCCCACGACCGTCGTGTGGAGCGACTGGTAGAGGTTGAACTTCGGCATCGCGATGTAGTCCTTGAAGCGGCCCGGGATCGGGTTCCACCGGCCGTGGAGCGAGCCGAGGACGGCATAGCAGTCCTTCACGGTGTCGACGAGGACGCGCACGGCGACGAGGTCGAAGATCTCGTCGAAGGCCTTCCCCCGCACGATCATCTTCTGGTAGATCGAGTAGTGGTTCTTCGGCCGGCCCGACACCGTGCCCTTCGTCCCCGATCGGCGCAGGTCCTCCTCGATCTGGCCGATGACTTCGCGCAGGTAGAGCTCGCGCTGCGGGGCGCGCTCGGCGACGAGGCGGTCGATCTCCTCGTAGATCTCGGGGTAGAGGGTCTTGAAGGAGAGCTCCTCGAGCTCCCACTTCACCATGTTCATGCCGAGACGGTGCGCGAGGGGCGCGTAGATCTCGAGGGTTTCGCGCGCCTTCGCCTGCGCGGATTGCGCGGGGACGAAGCGCCAGGTGCGCGCGTTGTGGAGCCGGTCGGCGAGCTTGATGAGGAGGACCCGGATGTCGTGGCTCATCGCGACGATCATCTTGCGGAGCGTCTCGGACTGGGCGGCCGCTCCGTAGCGGACCTTGTCGAGCTTCGTCACCCCGTCGACGAGCGCGGCGATCGCCTCTCCGTATTCGGCTCGCAGCTGGTCGACGGTGTAGTCGGTGTCCTCGACGGTGTCGTGGAGGAGGGCGGCGACGAGGGTCGGCGTCGTCATCCCCATTTCTGCGAGGATCGTCGCGACGGCGACCGGGTGGGTGATGTACGGCTCGCCCGACTTTCGAACCTGTCCCCGATGATGGAGTTCCGCGGTCCGGTAGGCCCTCTCGATGACGGAAACGTCCGCCTTCGGGTGATTCGCCCGAAGGGCGCGCACGAGGGGCTCGATCTCAGGGATCGTCGGGCGCGATCGCGCTCCGAACCACACGAGGCCGGACCTCACGAGAGATCCGGCCGCGGGCGGCTTGGAGGCCGAGGGGGCGTTCTGGTCGGTCATGCTCCCATGATACGCATCATGACCTGCGGAACACGTGCGGGGAGGCCATTCAGACGAGGAGCGCCGACTCCACCGTCACCCCGATGTCTGAGAGGACCGCACGGCCCGGGAAGACCTCGAGCTCGAGGAGGACGGCGACGGAGACGACCTCCGCCCCGCACTCGCGCAGGAGGCGGACCGAGGCCGAGGCCGTTCCCCCCGTCGCGAGGACGTCGTCGATGACGAGGACGCGCGAGCCCGGGACGACGGATTCGGGCCGGATCTCCATCCGGGCGGTGCCGTACTCGAGGGCGTAGTCGATGCCGATGACCTCGCCGGGGAGCTTGCCCGCCTTGCGGATCGTCAGCATCCCGACGCCGAGCTCGGTGGCGAGCGGGGCGCCGAGGATGAAGCCGCGCGACTCGAGGCCGGCGACCGCGTCGATGCGCCCCTCGTAGTGGGAGGCGAGGCGCTCGATGAGCTCCTTGAAGGCGGGGCCGTTCGCAATGAGCGGCGTGATGTCCCGGAAGAGGACGCCCGGTTCGGGGAAGTCCTCGATGAGTCCGAGGTTCTCGGAGACGAGTCCTCCGATGTGGGATCCGAGTTCGCCGCTCATCGCTGCGCCTTCTTCCTCTTCGGCTGGTTGGTGTTCGCCAAGCGCCGTCCCGCCACGAGCGGGGCGACCCTCACGGCGCCGTCGACGCGCGTGTCGGCGCCCCCTTCGGAGCGGGTCTTCGCGACGAGCGCATCGTGCTCCTTCGTCCGCTTCCTCCGCTCCTCGAAGATCACGAGGAGCGGGGAGGCGATGAAGATCGAGGAGTAGGTGCCGGCGATCATGCCGACGAAGAGCGCGAGCGAGATGTCCGTGAGGGTGCCCGTCCCCAGGAGGAGCGATCCGATGAGGAGGATCGCACCGACCGGGAGGAGCGCGACGACCGAGGTGTTGATCGAGCGGACCATCGTCTGATTGACCGCGAGGTTGACGTACTCCGCGAAGGTGTAGCGCTTCTGATCGTAGACGCCCGTCGTGAGCTCACGGACCTTGTCGAAGACGACGACCGTGTCGTAGAGGGAGTAGCCGAGGATCGTGAGGAAGCCGATGACCGTCGCCGGGGAGACCTCGACCTGGGAGATGACGAAGACGCCGAGGGTGACGGCGACGTCGTGGACGAGGGCGAGGAGTGCGGCGGCCGCCATCGTCCATGAGCGGAAGTACACGGTCATGAGGACCGCGACGAGCGTCATGAAGATGACGAGGGACTGAGCGGCCTTCGTCGTCACGGACTGCCCCCAGGACGGGCCGATCGACGAGGACTGGACGTCGGCTGCGTCGACACCGTATCCGCTGGCGAGCGCGTCGCGGATCTGCGCGGCCTGGGCGGTGTCGACCGACTCGGTCTGGATGCGGATGCCGGAGGTTCCGACGCGGGTGACCTTCGCGGTGTCGACGACGCCCGTGGCGAGGACCATGTCGGAGGCGGTCGTCTCCGACTGGTCGGAGACATTCGCGACATCGAATTGCGCGCCGCCGGTGAATTCGATCGAGCGGTTGACCCCGAAGATCAGGGCGAGGCCGAATCCGAGGACGATGACGACGGCGGCGAGGCCGACGAAGATCTTCCGCTTGGGAACGACCGCGTAGGACTTCTCCCCCGAGTAGAGGGCGTTGCCCCATTGGGCGAAGGACATCATCACTCCTCCCCTTCCTTCTCATCGCTGCGCTGAGCGTCGGCTGCACCGGCTTCCTCCGCCCGCGCGGCGAGCCTGGCCTGTCGGCGCCGCTGAGCGATCGAGCCGGAGTCGTCGAGCGGCGCGGCCTCCGCGGATTCGTGCGCCGGCGCCTTCACCGGGGCGCTGCGCGTCATGCGCCCGCGGCCCGCGTAGACGAGCGCGTTCTTCGCGCCGAGGTGTTCGGGGTCGAGGCCGGACCAGCGGTGCCCCTCGCCGAAGAATCGCGTGCGGATGAGGAGCTCCATCATCGGGTGGGTGAAGAGGAAGATGACGACGAGGTCGATGACGGTCGTCACGCCGAGGGTGAAGGCGAAGCCCTGAACCCCGCCGACGGCGAGGAGGTAGAGGACAACGGCGGCGACGAGGTTGACGGCGTCGGAGACGAGGATCGTCCGCTTGGCGCGGGCCCAGCCCTCGTCGACGGCGGCGACGAGCGGTCGCCCGTCGCGCACCTCGTCCCTCACCCTCTCGAAGTAGACGATGAAGGAGTCGGCGGTGACGCCGACCGCCATGATGAGGCCGGCGACGCCGGCGAGGGAGAGGCGGTACCCGATCGTCCACGAGAGGAGGGCGATCGTCAGGTAGGTGATGCCCGCCGCGAGGATGAGCGAGCCCGCGGAGATGATCGACAGGCCCCGGTACTGCCAGACGAGGTAGCAGATGACGAGGAGGAGGCCGATCGCGCCGGCGAGGAGGCCCATCCTCAGGTGGTCGGTGCCGAGCGTCGCGGAGATCTGCTGCTCGGACTGGACTTCGAAGTTGAGCGGGAGCGAACCGAAGTTGAGCTGATTCGCCAGTGCGGTCGCCGACTTCGCGGTGAAGCTCCCGGAGATCTGGGCCTGCCCGTTCGTGATCACCGCGTTCATCGAGGGAGCCGTGATGACGACGCCGTCGAGGACGACCGCGAAGTGGTTGCGGTCGGGAGTGCCGAAGAAGGATTGTCCCTGCGCGTCGCTCGTTTGGAAGGAGTAGAGGATCTCGGAGGAGTCCGCGAAGGCCTGGGTCCCTTCGGAGTCGAATTGGAGGTCGACGCCCCACTGGCCGGTCGCCTGGCCGGTCGAGTTCGTGATCTGGCCGGCGCTCGCCGAGTCGAGATTCGCTCCGGCGACGGAGACAGGGCCGAGGAGGTACTTGATCTGCCCGTTCTCGTCGCACGCGGCGTAGGGCGCGTCGGCGGCGCCCTCGCGGCGCTTGGCGGCGTCGGCGGCGGTGCAGTCGAGGGTGGCGAAGTCGTAGAGCGCCTGCTCGGTCACCCATGCGAGGTCGGAGGCGTTCTCCGGGGTCGAGCTCGGTTCGGAGGAGAGGACGCCGTCGCCGTTCGCATCGGCGAGCTGCATCGCCGTCGTCGCGTCGACAGCAGTGGAGACGATGCGCGCCGATTGGGCGGCATCGGCGGACTGCGCGGCGTCGGAGGATTGGGCGGCGTCGCCGGAGGGGGCCCCGGACTGCGCCTCGCCGGACTGGGTCGAGTCGGCCTGGGCGCCGGTGTCGCTCGCCGTCGAGGTCGTCGAGGCGAGGCCGATCTGGAGGACCGGGCGGAAGTTCATCTGCGAGGAGGAGCGGATGAGGTCGAGGGTCTCCTGCGAGGGGGTGCCCGGGATCGAGACGACGATGTTCTCCGAGCCCATCGAGGTGATCTCCGCTTCGGCGACGCCCGAGGCGTCGATGCGATTGCGGATGATCGAGATCGCCTGGTTCATGTCCTCTTCGGTGATCTGACGATCACCCTCCTCCGTCGAGGTGGGAGTGAGGATGAGCTGCGTGCCGCCCTGAAGGTCGAGGGCGAGCGCGGGCGTGTAGGAGGCGCCCTGCGTGAGGCTGCCGATGACGAGGGCTCCGAGCGCCGCGATCATCGCGACGAGGAGCGTGACGAGGGAGCGCACGGGTCGGCGCTTTCGAGTAGACACGGTTTTCTCCAGAACCCGCCGGGGGCGGGCGCTCAGTTCTTCTGATCGGACTCGGCCGGGGTTCCGTCCGCGGGCGTCTCCGGCCCGTCGAGCCCGAGAATCGTCGGCTCCTCGGCCGCAGCTTCGACCTCACTCTCGGCCTCGTCGCTCGCGAAGGGCGGCTCGACGCCGATCTCGCGGATCATCTGACGATCCCAGTACATCTCGGTGCCGTCGGCGGTCTCGAGGACGACGACGTCCCCGTCCTCATCGACGAAGCGGCCCCAGAAACCGACCGCGGTCTTCACCCAGGCGCCCGGGACGAGCTCTTCGCGCATGCGGCGCTCGCGCTCCTCCTGCTGTTCCATCGCCTTGCGACGGGAGCGGTTGGAGAACCACATCATCGCGATGAGGAGGATGCCGAGCATGAGGAACATGCCATACTGGCTGATGAACTGATCCACTGATTGCCTCTTTCGTCCGAAGGGCGGATTGGCGCCCGGCACAGTCTACCCGTCCCCGCCCGCGGGCCGCGACGGGCGACCGCGCGCCGCCTCGGGCCCGCTTCAGGTGAAGAGAGTGCCCTCCGAGGGCGGGGCGAGTCCGAGATGGCTCCACGCCTTGAGGGTCGCCGCCCGTCCTCGATTCGTCCGCACGAGGAAACCCTCGCGCACGAGGTAGGGCTCGGCGACCGTCTCGACGGTCTCGGCCTCCTCCCCGACCGTGACGGCGAGGGTCGTGAGTCCGACCGGGCCGCCGCCGAATCTGCGGCACACCGCCTCGAGGACGGCGCGACCGAGACGGTCGAGGCCGAGGCGGTCGACCTCGAAGAGCTCGAGCGCGCCGCGGGCCGCCTCGAGATCGAGAACGCCCGAGCCGCGGACCTGCGCGTAGTCGAGAACCCGGCGCAGGAGGCGATTCGCGATGCGGGGCGTTCCCCGCGAGCGGGACGCGATCTCGTGCGCCGCTTCTCCCTCGATGGGCGCGCCGAGGAGTTCGGCGGAGCGCGAGACGACCGACTCGAGTTCGGAGGTCTCGTAGAACTCGAGGTGGGCGGTGAAGCCGAAGCGGTCGCGGAGCGGGGCGGGGAGGAGGCCCGAACGCGTCGTCGCGCCGACGACGGTGAAGGGCGGGAGCGTGAGGGGGATCGAGGTGGCGCCCGGACCCTTGCCGATGACGACGTCGACGCGGAAGTCCTCCATCGCGAGGTAGAGCATCTCCTCGGCGGTCCGTGCGAGGCGATGGATCTCGTCGATGAAGAGGACGTCGCCCTCCTGGAGTCCGGAGAGGATCGCGGCGAGATCGCCGGCGTGCTGGATGGCGGGCCCGGAGGTGAGCCTCAGCGAGGTCCCCATCTCCGCGGCGATGATCATCGCGAGGGTCGTCTTGCCGAGACCGGGCGGTCCGGCGAGGAGGACGTGATCGGGGGGCGTCCCCCTCCCCCGCGCGGCGTCGAGGACGAGTTGGAGCTGGTTGCGGACGACCTGCTGACCGACGAACTCGGAGAGCCGCTTGGGCCTGAGCGCCGCTTCGGCGGCGCGCTCAAGCTCTGAGGCGTCGGGGGCGACGATGCGAGGAGGGCCGCCGACCTCATCGAAAGCGTCAGCCACGCGAAGCCCCGAGCCTGACGAGGGCCGCACGCAGAAGGTCCGAGGCTCCCAGCCCATTCCCGCCGAGCCCATCGACGGCGGATTGGGCCTGGGCCTGAGTCCATCCGAGGGCGACGAGGGCGTCCCTCACCTCCGCTTCGACCGCGCCGGCGGGAGCCGCGGGGGCGACGGGGTCGAGCGCCGAGGGTTGACCGAGCTTGTCGCCGATCTCGAGGGCCATCCGCTGCGCGGACTTCTTGCCGACGCCGGGGATGCGCTGGAGGGCGGCGAGATCCTGATCGCGCACGGCGCGGCGGAGCTCGTCGGGGCCGAGGACCGCCAGCGCGGCGAGCGCGATGCGCGGACCGATGCCGGAGACCGTCTGGAGGACCTGGAAGGCCGAGCGCTCATCCTCCGTCCCGAATCCGTAGAGCGTGAGGGAGTCTTCGCGGACGACGAGAAAGGTGTGGACGGTCGTCTCCTCCTCGCGCGGGACCGAGGCCGCCAAAGCCGGGGCGACCGTCAGGGCGAAGCCGACGCCGCCGACCGACAGGACGATCGAATCGAGGCCCGTCGAGACGACTCTGCCGGTGAGCTGAGCGATCACTGTCTTCTCGCTTTCGAGGACGGGGAGGCGAACACCTGTACGATTCTAGCGGTGATTGATCCGCGGGTCGACGGCGCCCGTCCGGCGTTGCGCCGCCTGGGCCTCCGCCCACCGGCGCTGCGCGGGGGTCATCGCCCCGCGAGAGGTGAGGCGCCCGGACAGGGAGACCGACACCGAGGAATCGTCACCGGCCCCGAGCAGGCCCGTCCCCCGCCAGGAGTGGCAGATCGCGATCGCGAGCGCATCGGCGGCGTCGGCCGGCTTGGGGACGGCATCGAGCCCGAGGATCCTCGCGACCATCGCCTGGACCTGGGCCTTGCCGGCCCTGCCATTGCCGGTGACCGCGGTCTTCACCTCCGAGGGCGTGTGGACCGCCATCGGCAGGCCGGCCCGCCCGACGCAGGTCATCGCCGCGCCCATCACCTGCATCGTCGTCGTGACGGATTGGAGGTTGTCCTGGGCGAAGACCCGCTCAATCGCGACGACCTCCGGCTCGAAGAGGCGGATCGCCTCGTCGATCGCGTCGGCGATCGTCCGCAGGCGGAAATGCGTCGCGAGATCCTTGTCGGAGCGGGCGACGTCGACGTGGACGAGCCTCGCCCTGCGCGAAGCGTCGACGTCGACGATGCCGATGCCGCAGCGCGTGAGCCCCGGGTCGATGCCCATCACCCTCATGGGCGCTTCAGGCTCCCCGGACGAGATCGACGAAGAGCGCGTGGAGGCGCTCGTCGCCGCCGATCTCGGGATGGAAGCTCGTTGCGAGCGCGGCGCCCCGCCTGACCGCGACGATCGGTCCGCTCGGATCATCCCCCGCCCTCGCGAGGACCTCGACGCCCTCGCCGACGGATTCGACCCAGGGGGCGCGGATGAAGACCGCGTGGAAGGGATCGGCGAGCCCGAGGACCCGCAGGTCCTCCTCATAGGAGTCGACCTGGCGGCCGAAGGCGTTGCGGCGCACGACCATGTCGATCGCGCCGAAGCTCCGCTGGTCCTCGCGCCCGTCGAGGACCGTCGTGGCGAGCATGATCATGCCCGCGCAGGTGCCCCACACGGGCAGGCCCTCGTCGATCCTCGTCTTGAGCGGCTCGAAGAGGTCGAAGGCGAGGAGGAGCTTCGACATGGTCGTCGACTCGCCCCCCGGGATGACGAGGCCGTCGACGGCGTCGAGCTCGGGGAGCCTGCGGACGGCGAGCGCGCGGGCGCCGGATTCCTCCAGCGCCCGCACATGCTCACCGACATCGCCCTGAAGGGCGAGGACGCCGATCGTCACCATCCGCGCTCCGCGAGGCGGTGGCTCACCGGGACGTCGTCGACATTGATGCCGACCATGGCCTCCCCGAGGCCGCGTGAGACCTCGGCGATGACCGAGGGGTCGTCGTAGAAGGTCGTCGCCTTGACGATCGCAGCCGCGCGCTTGGCCGGGTCGCCGGACTTGAAGATGCCCGAGCCGACGAACACGCCCTCGGCGCCGAGCTGCATCATCATCGCCGCATCCGCCGGGGTCGCGATGCCGCCGGCGGTGAAGAGGACGACGGGGAGGCGCCCCTCGCGGGCGACCTCCGCGACGAGCTCGTAGGGGGCCTGGAGTTCCTTCGCCGCGACGTAGAGCTCGTCCTCGGGAAGACTCGTGAGGTGGCGGATCTCGTCGCGGATCTGGCGCATGTGCGTCGTCGCGTTCGAGACGTCGCCGGTGCCGGCCTCACCCTTGGAGCGGATCATCGCCGCGCCCTCGTTGATCCTGCGGAGGGCCTCGCCGAGGTTCGTCGCACCGCAGACGAAGGGGACGGTGAAGCCCCACTTGTCGATGTGGTGGGAGTAGTCGGCGGGCGTGAGGACCTCGGACTCGTCGATGTAGTCGACGCCGAGGGACTGGAGGACCTGCGCCTCGACGAAATGGCCGATGCGGGCCTTCGCCATGACGGGGATCGAGACGGCGTTGATGATCCCGTCGATGAGGTCGGGGTCGGACATGCGCGCGACGCCGCCCTGAGCGCGGATGTCGGCGGGGACGCGCTCGAGCGCCATGACGGCGACCGCTCCGGCGTCCTCGGCGATCTTCGCCTGCTCGGGCGTAACGACATCCATGATGACGCCGCCCTTGAGCATCTGGGCCATGCCCCGCTTGACGCGCGGGGTGCCGATCTCGCGGTTCTGCTCGGTGGACGTCATGTCACTCCTCCTCGTCGAGCTGGGCGCGGACCTCGTCCGACACCGTCATATTCGTGTAGATGTTCTGGACGTCGTCGGAGTCCTCGAGCGCGTCGATGAGCTTGTTCACCTTGAGCGCGCCCTCGAGGTCGAGTTCGACCTCGGTCGAGGCGACGAACTGGACCTCGGCGGAGTCGTAGTCGATGCCGGCCGCCTGGAGCGCCTTGCGGACCTCGACGAGGTCGGAGGGGTCGGACTCGATGACGAAGAGCTCCCCGGCGTCGGTGACGTCCTCCGCGCCGGCATCGAGGACGGCCTCGGTGAGGGTGTCCTCGTCGAGGCCGTCGGCGGCCGGGACCTCGATGACGCCACGGCGCGAGAAGAGGTAGGAGACCGAGCCGGGGTCGGCGAGCGAGCCGCCGTGACGGGTGAAGCCGAGACGGACGTCGGAGGCCGCGCGGTTGCGGTTGTCGGTGAGGCACTCGACGAGGAAGGCGACGCCGTTGGGGCCGTAGCCCTCGTACATGATCGTCTCGTAGTTCGCGCCTCCGCCCTCGGCGCCGGAGCCGCGCTTGACCGCGCGGGTGATGTTATCGGCGGGGACCGAGTTCTTCTTCGCCTTCTGGATCGCGTCGAAGAGCGTCGGGTTGCCCGCGGGATCGCCACCGCCCGTGCGCGCGGCGACCTCGATGTTCTTGATGAGCCGCGCGAAGAGCTTGCCGCGCTTGGCATCGATCGCGGCCTTCTTGTGCTTGGTGGTCGCCCACTTGGAGTGTCCCGACATGCTTGCTCCCTCTACGGGTGGATCGAATACCCGCCCATTCTAGCGGCCGCTCCGCCCGGCCCCCGCCCGGGCTTCTGGTGTCTGGGACACAGTGACGTCTCAGCGCGGCCGCGGGGCGACGAGGACCTCGAGGGCGGCGCCCGCCCCCGGGAGGGCACGAGCTCCCTCGGACAGGCGCGCGAGAACCGCCGTCGCCGTCGAGATGCCGCGTCCGACCCCCTCCCGCTCGGGGTCGGTCCCGAGGAGCCACGCCGCTTCGGAGATCGTCGGTTCGTGTCCGACGAGGAGGAGGACGCCGCCCTCCTCGGCATCGGCGCGCTCGAGGATCGTCTCGGCGTCGGAGAGGTAGAGGTCCCGCTCGACAAGGGTCTCGCCGACGGGCAGGAGGGCGCTCATCTCCTCGAGGGTGTGCCGGGCGCGCAGGGCCGGGGAGACGAGGGCGAGGTCCGCGCGGCCGATCCGGGTCGCGAGGAGTCCGCCGAGCGCCCGCGCACGGGAACGCCCCGTGGGCGTGAGCTCGCGGAGCTCGTCTCTCAGCGCCCCATGGGAGGCGTCGGCGTGACGGACGAGGACGAGGATGCGCGGTGCCATGGGCGAACACTACAGTGCCGGGGGAAGGAGGTGGACCCGATGACGCTCGCCGCAGGACGGTCCGAAGGGGTGTGCGAGGCGAGGGAGTGCGACCGGCCCGCGACCTTGAGGATCTCGTGGAGGAACCCGAAGATCCCATGGGCGGCGGAGAAGGTCTGGCTCTCCTGCGACGAGCACCGGGACCTCCTCGCCGATTACATGCGCTACCGTGGATTCCCCTTCACGATCGCGCCCCTGGAGGAGGGCGGCGCCTCAGCGGCGCAGGAGGGCGGCTGAGCCCGCTTCACACGGCCCATTCCTCGACGGGCCGATCGTTCCACGTCCGTGCGCGCATCGCGCCGGGGAAGGAGTCGATGTCGCGGCCCTCGAGCCCCTCGGGCCACTCGAGGACGACGGTGCCCGTGTTCCCCATGAAGTGCGTCATCACGAGATCGGCGGAGATGTTCGAGGCGAGGGTGGAGGCGAGGAGGCGCAGGAGCGCGCCGTGGGCGACGACCGCCCCGACGCCCGCCGGATCGATGCCCCGCACCCGGTCGACGACTTCACCGAGAACGGGGAGGGCGCGCGCGAGCGCTTCGACGCCGGTCTCTCCCCCGCCCATGCGCGCCCCGAGCGCTCCGCGCGACCATGCGCCCGTCCCCTCGACGTACACGGCGTCGGAGTGAGGATCGGCATTCATCTCGACGGTCCCCGAGCGCAATTCGCGGATCCCGGGACGCACGAGGGGCTCGATCCCGTAGCGCGCGCACAGGGGGGCGCAGGTCTGACGGGTCCGCAGGAGCGGAGAGACGGCGAGAACGAGTGGGGCCGCGGCGACCTCGGCCTCCCAGCGCTCGGCGAGGCGATCGGCCTGCGCGAGGCCCTCGGGCGTCAGCGGAAGACCGGGTCGCCCGGTATCGAGGGCGTGCACCCTGTTCGCATAGGTCTGCCCGTGTCGTACGAGGACGAGTTCCACCTTCAGCCCCTCATTCCCAGAAGAGTCGATCCATCACCTGTCGGCTTTGACGGGCCGCCCGCATCCAGTCCTCCTCGAGATCGCCCTCCGATCCGGCCCGATAGCCGAGCACGCGGGCGAGCGGGATGAGTTCGCGGCCCTCCCTGGGCAGGGTATCGAGTTTCGCACCGGACATTCGAGCGCTCGCGAGGACGTTGCCCGCCCTCACCCTCGAGGCGAGGGACCACGCGTGGGCGAGGATCTCGGCATCGGGGGCGTCGACGATCCCCGCGTCGACGAGGGCATCGAGGGCGCCCATCGTCGAGGTCGAACGCAGGCGCGGATCCTCGGTCCCGTGGCGGAGCTGGAGGAGCTGGACGACCCATTCGACGTCGCTCAGGCCCCCGGGCCCGAGCTTGACGTGGCGGGCGGGCTCGGCACCGCGCGGGAGGCGCTCGGACTCCATGCGCGCCTTGAGGAGGCGGATCTCGCGCAGCTGGGCCTCGGTGATCGGCGCGCTCCAGCGGAGCCGATCGATCTCGGCGAGCATCTCGGCGAGGAGGTCCTCCGGCCCGGCGACGGGGCGCGCGCGCAGGAGG
This sequence comes from uncultured Schaalia sp., assembly GCA_964548945.1. Lineage (GTDB taxonomy): Bacteria > Actinomycetota > Actinomycetes > Actinomycetales > Actinomycetaceae > Pauljensenia. The sequence continues at coordinate 3,955 of CAZJTN010000004.1, read as the reverse complement.
GCCTGCCTCTCCCAGGTCGAACTCCACTTCTCGTAGTACTCCGCGTAGGAGGCGACGGTGCGGGTCATGGGCCCCGAGCGCCCCTCGGGCCGCAGGTCGAGGTCGACGAGGACGCTCATCTGCGTCGTCACCGCGCCGAGAAGCGCCTTGACGCGGTTGATGATCGTCGTCGCCGACTCGGCGGCCTCCGCCTCGCTCGCCCCGCCTTCGGCGCGATGGCAGGCGATGACGTCGGCGTCGGAGGCGTAGGAGGATTCCAGTCCCCCGTAGCGCCCCATCGCGAAGATCGCGACCGAGGCGCGCGCTCCCCCGTGACGCTCCGCGTCCTCGCGCTCGGCGATCGCGAGGGCGCCCCTGATCGCCGCGTCGGTCGCCTCCGCGATCGAGGTCCGCGTCGCCTCGACGCCTCCGAGGAGGTCGGACATCGCGGCGCGGAGGAGTTCACGCGAGCGGACGGCGCGCACCCGTGAGGCCGCCTCCTCCGGATCGGGGTGGCGTGCGACGAGGGAGGCGACCTCCGCGCCGAGGATCGCGGGGTCGCGGGCGGTGAGTTCCGCATCCGAATCGAGCCAGGCGATCGCCTCGGGGCGATTCGAGAGGGCCTCGGCGACCCACTTCGAGTTCGGGAGCATTCGGCACAGGCGCAGCGCAGCCACCCCCGAATCGCGCAGGAGCGCGAGGTACCAGTGCGAGTCGCCGATCTGCTCGGAGAGCGTGCGGAAGGAGAGGAGCCCGAGGTCGGGGTCGGCGCCGTCGGCGAGCCATGAGATGAAGACCGGGAGGAGGTGGCGCTGGATCTTCGCCCTCCGGCTCGTCCCCTTCGTCAGGGCCCCGATGTGGGCGAGCGCGCCATTCGGGTCGATGTATCCGATCGCGGCGAGGCGGGCCCGGGCGCCGTCCTCGTCGAGTGCGGCCTCGTCCGCGGACAGGCCAGCGGTCGCCGTGACGATCGGGCGGTAGAAGACCTCTTCGTGAAGCTCCCTCACGCGCGAGCGCACGCGCTCGAGCTCGCGGAGGAAGTCCTCGGCCGTGCCGAGTGCGACGGGGTCGAGGGCGCGGCCCATGACGCGCAATTCGGACTCGGTGACGGGGACGAGATGGGTCCTGCGCATCTTCGCGAGTTGGGCGCGGTGCTCCACCGCCCGGAGGAAGCAGTAGCAGCTCTCGAGCTCGGCGGCGTCCGCTCGCGCGATGTAGCCGCCCGCGGCGAGGGCCTCGATTGCGAGGACCGTCGTCGCGACGTGGAGGGAGGCGTCGGTCCTCCCGTGGACGAGCTGGAGGAGCTGGACCGTGAACTCGACGTCGCGCAGCCCGCCGCGGCCGAGCTTGATCTCCCGGTCGATCTCCTTCCTCGGCACGGAGTCCTCGACGCGCCGGCGCATTTGCCGGGCGTTCTCGACGAATCCTTCACGACCCGCGGCCGACCACACGAATTCGCGCGCCGCGGCGAGGAAGCGCGCGCCGAGCTCGGCGTCCCCCGCTGCGGGGCGCGCCTTGAGGAGGGCCTGGAACTCCCAGGTCTGCGCCCACTTGCGCCAGTACTGGACGTAGGAGTCGAGCGTGCGGACGAGGACGCCGTTGCGCCCTTCGGGCCGCAGATTCGCGTCGACGGTCCACAGGGGCTGCTCCTCGCCGCCGCCCGAGCAGGCGTGCGCGGCGAGTGAGGCGAGGCGGGATCCGAGCTCGATCGCCTCGCGCTCGTCGACGCCCTCGGAGGGTTCGACGACGTAGACGACGTCGACATCCGAGACGTAGTTGAGCTCCTTGGCCCCGGTCTTCCCCATCGCGACGATCGTGAGGCGGGCGCGGCCCTCGGGGTCGACGTCCCTGCGGGCGAGCGCGAGGGCGGCTTCGAGCGCGGCGTCGGCGAGCGCCGCCATGCGGACGCCCACGTCGGGGAGGAGTCGTACCGGGTCGGCGCTCGAGAGGTCATCGGCGACGAGGTCGAGGAGGACGCGCCGGTAGGCGCGTCGCAGATCATCCCCGGTCGCGCTCGCAGCGGCGAGGGGCATCGATGAGTTCGGGTCCGCGCCGACCGCGGTGAGGAGTTCGATCCGGGCGGGCGCGGGCTCGTTCCACAGGCCCGCGCACCTGCCAGGGTCGGCGATGAGGTAGTCGCCCCACCACGTCGATCCGCCGAGGACGGCGACGAGGCGCCTCAGCCGGTCGCCGCCCTCGTCGAGGATCGCCTCGAGCAGGCGCTCATCGGCCTCGTGGAGGCGGAGGAGCTGGAGGGCGGCGAGGTCGGGATCCGCTGACGCGGCGAAGAGGGGGAGCCAGTGCGCCGCGTCGCCGGGGACCTCGGCGAGGAGGCCGAGGGCACGCTGCGGATCGAGGAATCCGGAGCCCCGCAGGTCCTTGGCGGCGAGCTCCATCAGTAGACCTTGAGGAACTGGCGGATCTCCTGGGGGGTGATCTGGCGACGGTAGTCGAGCCACTCCTCTTCCTTGTTCCGCACGACGTAGTCGAAGACCTCCTCGCCGAGCGCGGAGGCGACGAGCTCGGATTCGCGCATCCTCCGGATCGCCGTCGAGAGTGAGGAGGGCAGGGCCTGGATGCCGAGCACCTGGCGCTCCCTGTCGGTGAGGTCCCAGACATTGTCCTCGGCTTCGGGCATGAGCTCGAGGCCGCGCTCGATGCCGTCGAGGCCGGCCGCGATGAGGACCGCGAGGGCGAGGTAGGGGTTCGCCGCTGGGTCGAGGGCGCGGTACTCGATACGGGCCGCCCGCCGTTTGTCCGGCTTGTAGACGGGCACGCGGACGAGCGCCGAGCGGTTGTTGTGGCCCCAGCACACGAAGGAGGGCGCCTCTCCCCCGCCCCACAGGCGCTTGTAGGAGTTGACGTACTGGTTCGTCACCGCGGTGAGCCCGCAGGCGTGCTCGAGGATCCCCGCGATGAAGCGGCGGCCGGTCCGCGAGAGCTGGTACTCGCCCGAGGGGTCGTAGAAGGCGTTCTCCTCGCCCTCGAAGAGGGAGAGGTGGGTGTGCATGCCGGATCCGGGATGATCGAGGAAGGGCTTGGGCATGAAGGTCGCGACGAGGTCCTCGCGAAGGGCGACCTCCTCGATGACCGTCCGCGCCGTCATGATGTTGTCCGCCGCGGCGACGGCGTCGACGGCGCGCAGGTCGATCTCGTTCTGGCCGGGTCCGCCCTCGTGATGGGAGAACTCGACGGGGATCCCCATGTCCTCGAGCATGCGGACCGCGCGGCGGCGGAAGTCATTCGAGTCGCCGCGAGCGACGTGGTCGAAGTAGCCGGCGTTGTCGACGGGGATCATGCGGTCGACGGAGACGGGCGGGCGGAGGAGGTAGAACTCGATCTCGGGATGGACCATGACCGTGAAGCCGAGTTCGCGCGCGCGCCCGACGACGCGTTCGAGGACGGCCCGCGGATCGGAGCGCGCCTGCAAGCCGTCCGGGGTGTAGACGTCGCAGAACATCCGGGCGACCGGGTCGGCCTGCCCGCGCCACGGGAGGAGCTGAAAGGTCGAGGCGTCGGGGCGCAGGAGCATGTCGGATTCGTGGACGCGCGTGAGGCCCTCGATCGCCGAGCCGTCGAAGCCGATGCCTTCGGCAAAGGCGTCCTCGAGCTCGCCGGGGTCGATGGCGACCGACTTGAGGACGCCGGCGACGTCCGTGAACCACAGGCGGATGAAGCGGATGTCGCGCTGGGCGACCTCGCGCATCACCTTCTCCTGCTGCTGATCCATGGTGTTCTTCTTCCTTCTGTCGTCGTCTTCGGATCGCGGGGCGCTCGGCCCCGCGCCCCGGTCGCGCTATGCGTCCGAGCGTCCGGATCCGCTAAAGCCCTTGGAGATCGAGTCGAGGGCGGCGGTGAGCTCCGTCGGCACGACCCACACCTTCGAGGACTCGCCGCGGGCGAGCTCGGGGAGCATCTGGAGGTACTGGTAGCTGAGGAGGTCGGGAGTGGGGTTCCCGTCGTGGATCGAGGCGAA
>CAZJTN010000003.1:0-26152 GCA_964548945.1 uncultured Schaalia sp. | reverse complement strand
CCCACCCCCCTCCCCTACACTCTTTCCCTACACGACGCTCTTCCGATCTGGCGAAGATCATCGAGCTCGACAAGAACCGCAACAACGTCGTCCTCTCGCGTCGCGCGTGGCTCGAGCAGACCCAGTCCGAGGTCCGCACGAACTTCCTCCACACCCTCGGCAAGGGCCAGGTCCGCACCGGTACGGTCTCCTCGATCGTCAACTTCGGCGCCTTCGTCGACCTCGGCGGCGTCGACGGCCTCGTCCACGTCTCCGAGCTCTCCTGGAAGCACATCGACCACCCCTCCGAGGTCGTCGAGGTCGGCCAGGAGGTCACCGTCGAGGTCCTCGACGTCGACATGGACCGCGAGCGCGTCTCCCTCTCGCTCAAGGCGACCCAGGAGGATCCGTGGCAGGCCTTCGCGCGCACCCACGCGATCGGCCAGGTCGTGCCCGGCAAGGTCACCAAGCTCGTCCCCTTCGGCGCCTTCGTCCGCGTCGAGGACGGCATCGAGGGCCTCGTCCACATCTCCGAGCTCGCCCAGCGCCACGTCGACCTGCCCGACCAGGTCGTCAAGGTCGGCGACGACGCCTTCGTCAAGGTCATCGACATCGACCTCGAGCGTCGCCGCATCTCCCTCTCGCTCAAGCAGGCGAACGAGGGCGTGGACCCGAGCTCTGACGAGTTCGATCCCTCGCTCTACGGCATGGCCGCGGAGTACGACGAGAACGGCAACTACAAGTACCCCGAGGGCTTCGATCCGGAGACCCAGGAGTGGATGGAGGGCTACGAGGCCCAGCGCGAGGCCTGGGAGGCCCAGTACGCCGAGGCGCAGGCCCGGTGGGAGGCCCACAAGGCCCAGGTCCTCAAGGCTCAGGAGGAGGACGCCGAGGCGGCTCCCTCCGTCGAGGAGCAGGCCTCCTACTCCACCCCCGTGGACAACGCCGGCACCCTCGCCTCCGATGAGGCCCTCGCGGCCCTCCGCGAGAAGCTGACGAACAACAACTGATCCCGGCCGGGCACTGCCCGGAGGACAAGGGTGGGCGCGCGCCCCGCGAGGACATCTTCGCGGGGCGCGCGTCTTCGTCCCGGCGCATGAAGAACTCCCCCGGGGCGCCCAGCAGTGGGAGGATGGGGCCATGGACGCCGTCGAGACCGCCTTCGCATCCGTCATCATCGAGGAGGGGGGCGCGAGGGCCCGCCTCCTCCGCGCCTTCGAACGCCCCTCGGCCCGCGCCGTGAAGATCGGCCTCACCGGCGGGATCGGCACGGGGAAGACGACGGCGACGAAGGCGCTCGCCGGGCGCGGCGCGCTCGTCGCGGACGCCGATGACATCGCCCGCGAAGTCGTTGAACGGGGGAGCGAAGGACTCCGGCTCATCGTCGAGCGTTTCGGCGGGAGGGTCCTCATGGAGGACGGGAGCCTCGACCGGGGCGCACTCGCCCGGATCGTCTTCTCCGATGAAGCGGCCCGCCGCGACCTCGAGGCGATCACGCACCCGCTCATCGCGCGCCGCGCCGCGGAGATCCTCTCCGGCGCCCCCTGCGGCGGGCTCGCCGTGTATGACGTCCCCCTCCTCGTCGAAACCGGGATGGCGCCGATCTTCGACGCCGTCCTCGTCGTCGAGGCCCCGCTCGAGGTGCGTCTCGCCCGCCTCGCCGAACGGGGCATCGATGAGGAGGATGCGCGGGCGCGGATCGCTTCGCAGGCCTCCGACCTCGAGCGGAGGGCCGTCGCGAGCATCATCATCGAGAACGCGGGGACGGCCGAAGAACTCGCCGCCCTCGTCGACAGAGTCGACCGGGAGTGGCTCCGCCCGAAGTCGGAGGCCTGAGACGGCGCGGGAGGCGGATCGCATGGGGCCGGACGCGCGCCGGGCCGCGCGAGCGTCTACGGTTGAGGCGTGAACGAGCGGACGATCCTGCGCCAGGAGCACCCCTTCGAGGTGATCTCCGACTACACGCCCTCAGGCGACCAACCGAGCGCGATCGCTGAGCTCGCCAAACGCCTCGACGACGGCGAGCAGGACATCGTCCTCATGGGCGCGACCGGCACGGGCAAGTCCGCGACCACCGCGTGGCTCATCGAACGGGTTCAGCGCCCCGCCCTCGTCATCGAGCCGAACAAGACCCTCGCCGCGCAGCTCGCGGCCGAGTTCCGCGAGCTCCTCCCGAACAACGCGGTCGAGTACTTCGTCTCTTACTACGACTACTACCAGCCCGAGGCCTACATCCCGCAGACGGATACGTACATCGAGAAGGACTCCTCGATCAACGACGAGGTCGAGCGCCTTCGCCACAGCGCGACGAACAATCTCCTCACGCGCAGGGATACCGTCGTCGTCGCCTCCGTCTCCTGCATCTACGGCCTTGGAACGCCCGAGGAGTACGTCGCCCGCATGGTCGAACTCGAGCGCGGAATGCGCATCGAGCGCGACGAGCTCCTCCGCGCCTTCGTGAACATGCAGTACGTCCGCAATGACATCGCCTTCACGCGGGGGACCTTCCGCGTGCGCGGGGACACGATCGAGATCATCCCCGTCTACGAGGAGCTCGCGATCCGCATCGAGATGTTCGGCGACGAGATCGACGCGCTCGCCGTCCTCCACCCGCTCACCGGCGACGTCATCTCCGAGGTCGATCACGTCTACCTCTTCCCCGCCTCCCACTACGTCGCCGGTGAGGAGCGGATGAAGCGGGCGATCGCCTCGATCGAAGATGAGCTCGCCGAGCGCCTCGCATGGTTCGAGTCCCAGGGCAAACTCCTCGAGGCGCAGCGCCTGCGCATGCGCACGACCTACGACCTCGAGATGCTCCGCGAGATCGGCACCTGCTCGGGGGTGGAGAACTACTCGCGCCACATCGACGGACGCGGGCCGGGCACGCCCCCGCACACGCTCCTCGACTACTTCGCCGACGACTTCGTCCTCATCATCGACGAATCCCACGTCACCGTCCCGCAGATCGGCGCGATGTTCGAAGGCGACATGTCCCGCAAACGGACCCTCGTCGATCACGGATTCCGCCTTCCCTCGGCGATGGACAACCGCCCCTTGAAGTGGGACGAGTTCGTCGAGCGCATCGGGCAGACCGTCTACCTGTCCGCCACTCCCGGCGACTACGAGCTCGAGCGCTCCGACGGCGTCGTTGAACAGATCATCCGCCCGACCGGCCTCGTCGACCCGAAGATCGTCGTCAAGCCGACGAAGGGGCAGATCGACGACCTCCTCGAGGAGGTCCGTTCGCGGGTCGAGAAGGACGAGCGCGTCCTCGTCACGACCCTGACGAAGAAGATGGCGGAGGACCTCACGACCTACCTCGCGCAAAGGGGCGTCCGCGTCGAGTACCTCCACTCGGATGTCGACACGCTCCGGCGCGTCGAGCTCCTCCGCGAACTCCGCCTCGGTAAATTCGACGTCCTCGTCGGCATCAACCTTCTGCGCGAGGGCCTCGACCTGCCCGAGGTCTCCCTCGTGGCGATCCTCGACGCGGACAAGGAGGGCTTCCTCCGCTCGACCCGTTCGCTCATCCAGACGATCGGGCGCGCCGCCCGCAACGTGTCGGGCGAGGTCCACATGTACGCCGATCGGATCACCGACTCGATGGAGGCGGCGATCTCGGAGACGGAGCGCCGGCGCGCCAAGCAGATCGCGTACAACGAGGAGCACGGCATCGACCCCAGGCCACTGCGCAAGAAGATCGCCGACGTCACCGACATGCTCGCGCGCGAGCAGATCGACACCCAGGAGCTCCTCGACGGCGGGTACCGCAAGGAGAAGCCGGCGGGGCAGCGGGCCTCCTCGCAGCGGGGCGCCGGACTCGGGGCGAGGGCCGAGGCGGATCTCGCCGCGCTCATCGAGGAGCTCTCGGCCCAAATGATGTCGGCCGCCGAGGACCTTCAATTCGAGGTCGCGGCGCGACTGCGCGATGAGATCTCCGACCTCAAGAAGGAGCTCCGGCAGATGCGCGCCGCCCACTGAGGAGGCGAGGACGGGCCCCGCCGGTGCATGAGCGGCATCGGGACCGCCGCCAGGAGTGGGGAACGCCCCATTCACAGGGGGCGCTTCGAAGGGCGATCGCCCAGCGGCCGGGGGTAGACTCGAGTGCAGAGGGGAGTAATCCCGCGAAGTGCTGGTTCGTCACCACGGCGTTGGGAACGAGCAATGCTCGGATCAGCAGCCCGAAGAGGGTGGGAAGAGACCTCGTCCGCATGCTCGTACCTCAGAGAGGTTCCCACACCGTGCACGTTCACGCAGCCGGCTGGATCGTTCTGGCCGTTCTCATCCTCGCGCTCATCACCGTCGACATCGTCGGGCACGTCCGCAAGCCCCATGCCCCGACCCTCAAAGAGGCGACCGTCTGGTCGGTCGGCTACATCCTTCTCGGACTCGCCTTCGGCCTCCTCATCTGGGCGGTCTACGGCCCGCAATTCGCGGGCGAGTACTACGCCGGCTTCCTCACGGAGAAGGCGCTCTCGCTCGACAACCTCTTCGTCTTCATCATCATCATGACCTCGTTCCGCGTCCCGCGGAACTACCAGCAGAAGGCGCTCCTCTCGGGCATCATCATCGCCCTCGTCCTCCGCCTCGTCTTCATCCTCGTCGGCGCCGCGCTCATCGAGCGCTTCACGTGGATCTTCTTCATCTTCGGCGCATGGCTCCTGTGGACGGCCTTCTCCCAGGCCCGCGAGGGCGTGGGCGGCGACGAGCTCGAAGAGGACGTCGAGTACCACGAGAACGCCTTCGTCCGCACGGTGCGCAGGATCTTCCCCGTCACCGACGGATTCATGGGCCAGCGCTTCCTCTACCGCCACGGCGGGAGGACCTACCTCACCCCCATGCTCCTCGTCGTCTTCGCGCTCGGCACCGCGGACCTCATGTTCGCCTTCGACTCGATCCCGGCGATCTTCGGACTCACCCACGAGCCCTACCTCGTCTTCGCGGCGAATGCCTTCGCCCTCCTCGGCCTCCGGCAGCTCTACTTCCTCATCGACGGCCTCCTCGAGCGTCTCGTCTACCTCCACTACGGCCTCGCCGCGATCCTCGCCTTCATCGGCGCGAAGCTGATCTTCCACGCGATGCACGAGAACACGCTCCCCTTCCTCAACGGGGGCCAGGGGATCCATTGGGCACCGGAGATCGGCATCGCCCCCTCCCTCCTCTTCATCCTCGTGACGATCACCGTGACGATCGTCGCCTCGATCCTCAAGACCCGTTCGCTCGCCCGGCGCGATCCGAAGGAATCGACGGACAGCGAGGAGAAGGAATCCGTCTCCGCCTGATCCGGGCTCCTCGCGCCCGGCGCGGCCCATCCGGGTCCCGCGCCGGGCGCGAGCGCATCGGGCGGAATTCCTCGACGCGCCGTCGACGGCGGGCGCGGTGGACGAAGAGTGTCTAGTCTCGTCGTGGAACGACCACCGGAGGCCATGTGACAACGAAGCACGACATCGGCGGACTCACCGAGGATGAGGTCCTCGCCCGCATCCGCGAGGGGAGGGTCAACCGCGTCCACTCGAAGACCTCGCGCTCGATCGCCTCGATCATCAGGGGCAATGTCGTCACCCTCTTCAACGGGATCCTCGTCGGCGCCGCGGTCCTCGTCCTCGTCTTCGGGCATCCGCAGGACGTCGTCTTCGGGGCCGTCATGGTCTTCAACGCGATCATCGGCATCGTGTCCGAAGTGCGCGCCAAGCGGACCCTCGACGCCCTCGCAATCGTCGACGCCCCGACGGCGACGGTCATCCGCTCCGGGGCGGAGACGGTGATCGGGGTCGAGGAGATCGTCCTCGACGACCTCCTGCGCGTCGGCATGGGCGATCAGGTGAGCGTCGACGGCCTCGTCCTCGAATCGCGGGGCCTCGAAGTCGACGAGTCGATCCTCACCGGCGAATCGACACCCGTGAAGAAGGCCATCGGCGAGCCGATCCTCGCGGGGACGAGCATCGTCGCGGGTTCCGGGCTCATGCGGGCGACCGCGGTGGGGGAGGACACCTACGCGCAGGACATCTCCCGCAGGGCGAGGGTCTTCACGCGGACGAACTCCCACATTCAAGCGAGCATCAACAAGGTCCTCAAGGTCGTCTCGGCACTCCTGCCGATCATGGTCGCCCTCACCCTGTGGTCGCACGCGCGGATCGCCGACGGCGTCGGCTGGTCCGGGTCGATCGTCCTCGCGGTGGCGAGCGTCGTCGGCCTCATCCCGCAGGGCCTCGTCCTCCTCACCTCGATGAACTTCGCGATCGGTTCGGCGACGCTCGCACGGCGCGGCGTCCTCGTCCAGGAGCTCGCCGCGGTCGAGGTCCTCGCCCGCGTCGACGCCCTCTGCGTCGACAAGACGGGCACGCTCACGACCGGGCGGATCCGGGTGCGCGAGACGGATCTCGATCCGGAGGCGGAGGAGAGGTGCCGATGGGCGCTCCGCGCCCTCAGCCAGGACCGGGCGAATTCGACGGCGCGGGCGATCGCCGAGGCGATCGGCGCGCCCGAGTCACCGGTCGAGGCGCTGTGGACGATTCCCTTCTCCTCGGCGCGCAAATGGTCGGCGATCGGCGCCGAGGACGCGAGCTGGTACCTCGGTGCGCCCGAGATCCTCGCACCGGACGGCGGGTGCGGGGCCTACGAGGAGGCGATCGGCGCTCACCAGTCCGAGGGGCTGCGGGTCGTCGCCCTCGCTCGCGCAGCCCGGAGCGACACCGCCGGCGAGGGGCTCCCTGAGGAGCGGGAGATCGTCTCGATCGTCGTCCTCGAGGAGGAACTGCGCTCCGACGCCGCCGAGACGATGGACTACTTCCGCCGCCAGGGCGTGCGGGTCCGCGTGATCTCGGGGGATCATCCCGGCACGGTCTCGGCCCTCGCCTCCAGGGTCGGCCTGCGCGGCTCCGGGGGTGCGCCGCTCCTCACCCGCGATGCCCGCTCCCTTCCGGAGGACACGCTCTCCGACGACTTCGCGCGCATCGTCGAGGAGACGGACGTCTTCGGGCGAGTGACGCCCGAGCAGAAGCGCGCGATGGTCCAGGCCCTCCAGGCGAACGGTCACTGCGTTGCGATGACGGGCGACGGCGTCAACGACGCCCTCGCCCTCAAGGACGCCGATCTCGGGATCGCGATGGGCAATGGCGCCCGGGCGACGAAAGCGGTCGCGGAGATCGTCCTCGTCGACTCGCGCTTCGATGTCCTCCCCGGCGTCCTCGCCGAGGGGCGGAGGATCATCGCGAATATGGAGCGCGTCTCGGCCCTCTTCCTCGCGAAAACGGTCTACGCCGGCCTCATCGTCATCGCCTGCGCCGCGCTCGCCGTCTCCTACCCCTTCCTCCCGCGCCACTTCACCTACATCGACGCCTTCACCATCGGCGTGCCCGCCTTCGTCCTCGCCCTCGCCCCGAACCCGAGGCGCTACGTGCCCGGCTTCCTCAGGCGCACTCTCTCGCTCGCGATCCCCGCCGGAGCGTCGATCGCGGCGGGGGCGCTCGCCTCCTATTGGATCGCCGGGCCCGGAAGCGTCGCCGGTTCGACCGCGGCGACCCTCACTCTCATGATCGGCGCTCTGTGGCTTCTCTCCGTCACCGCGCGACCGCTCTTCGGGTGGAGGGCCGGGCTCCTCGCCCTCATGGCGGGCGGAGCCGTCCTCGGCGTCCTCATCCCCGCGACGCGGCACTTCTTCGCGCTCGCCGATCCGACGGGGCCCCAATGGCTGATGATCGTCCTCATCGGGCTCGCCTCCGGACTCCTCATCGAGATCCTTCAGCGCGTCTTCCACCGCGCCCGGCACGAGGCCGCCGAGCGCGAGGGGGTCCCTCTCGATGCGGGGCTGCCCGTCCCGAGCCCGGCGGCCGAGGGAGGTCCTAGTACCTTGAGATCACGGGGTTCCACCCGCGGATCGTCCGCTCGAGGATGAATCCGTGGGTCCAGAAGGGGTCCTCGTCGAGGAGGCGGGCGACCTCGTCGGCCGACTCCGCCTCGAACAGGAGGAGGGCGCCCGGGGCGCCGTCGGCGAGGGGGCCGGAGGCGATGTTCGAACCGGCTTCCTTGAGAGAGGAGAGGTAGGCGCGGTGGAGCGGGCGGACCTCGTCCATGCTCTCGGCGGCGGCGGGGTCGTACACGTAGGTGATCGCGAAATGAGCCATGACTCCACGCTAGACGCGCACGCAGCTTGAGTGAGGCGAAACGCCGACCCGGGCGGCACCCGCTCCGATGCGGGCCCTCATGTGGGGGTGCGCTTCAGGAGATCGGGAATTCGGTGTCGAAACCCTCAGCGGCCATGCCGATCGTCGGCACCCACTCGCGGATCCGCTTGCTGAGGATGAAGCCGTTGAGCTCGAAGGGGTCGTCGCGCAGGAGGTCCTCGACCTTCGCTTTGGAGGAGGCGGCGAGGATGATGAGCGCGTCGTTGGAGGAGCCGTCGCGGAGGAATCCGGACGCGATGAGGCGGCCGGAGGCGTGGAGGCGGCGGAGGAACTCGCGATGCGCGGGCCGGTAGGTCTGGATGAGGGAATCCAGGGTGTGGTCGTAGGTGTATTCGATCACGTAGAGGCTCATTGCCGCATTATCGCAGGCGCCGGGCGGAGGCGCGATGGAACATGTGTACGACGCTGCGGCGCGCTCCGGTAGGATCGTCCCGTGCACGACTCTCTCATCATCTCGGGCGCCCGTGAGCACAATCTCAAGGATGTGCGCCTTGAACTGCCCCGCGACGCGATGATCGTCTTCACCGGTCTGTCGGGCTCGGGGAAGTCCTCGCTCGCCTTCGATACGATCTTCGCCGAAGGGCAGCGGCGCTACGTCGAGTCCCTCTCCTCCTACGCCCGCCAATTCCTCGGGCAGATGGACAAGCCGGACGTCGACTTCATCGAGGGCCTCTCGCCGGCCGTGTCGATCGACCAGAAGTCGACCTCGCGCAACCCCCGCTCGACCGTCGGAACGATCACGGAGATCCACGACTACCTCCGCCTCCTCTACGCGCGCGCGGGAACCGCGCACTGCCCGGTGTGCGGCGCCCTCATCCAGGCCCAGACGCCCCAGCAGATCGTCGACCGGGTCCGCGCGATGGACGAGGGCACGCGCTTCCAGGTCCTCTCGCCCGTCGTGCGCGGACGCAAGGGCGAGTACCAGGACCTCATCGATGAGCTTCGCAGCTCCGGGTACACGCGCGCGATCATCGACGGTGAGACGGTCCGCCTCGAGAATGCGCCCCTCCTCGAGAAGAAGCTCAAGCACACCATCGAAGTCGTCGTCGACCGCCTCGTCGTGCGCGAGGGCATGCGCCAAAGGCTCACGGACTCGGTCGAGACCGCCCTGCGCCTGTCCGAGGGCCTCGTCGTCATCGACGTCGTCGACCTCGATCCCCAGGACCCGCAGCGCCGTCGCCGCTATTCGGAGAAGCGGGCCTGCCCGAACGACCATCCGCTCCTCCTCGATGAGATCGAGCCGCGGACCTTCTCCTTCAACGCGCCTTACGGCGCCTGCCCCGAATGCACGGGTCTTGGCACACGCCTCGAGGTCGATCCCGAGCTCGTCGTCCCCGATGAGGAGCTCTCCCTCGCCGAGGGCGCGGTCATCCCGTGGAACTCGAACTTCTCCTACCACAAGCGCCTCCTCGAATCCCTCGCCGCAGAACTCGGCTTCTCCATGACCACGCCGTGGAAGGACCTGCCCGCGAAGGTGCGCGAGGCGATCCTGTACGGCAAGGACTACGAGGTGAAGGTGAAGTTCCGCAATCGGTGGGGGCGCGAGCGCTCCTACACGACGGGCTTCGAGGGCGCGGTGTCCTTCATCGAGCGCAAGCGCGAGGAGACCGAGTCCGAGTGGGTGAGCGATAAACTCGACGGATACATGCGCGAGATCCCCTGCCCCGTGTGCAAGGGGGCGAGGCTGCGCCCCGAGGTCCTCGCCGTCACCGTCGGCGGGCTGTCGATCGCCGAGCTCTCCGATCTGTCGATCTCTCAGGCCCGCGCGCATCTCGCCGATCTTGAGCTCGATGTGCGGGCGAGGCAGATCGCCGCGCCGATCCTCCAGGAGATCCGCGCCCGTCTCGACTTCCTCGTCGACGTCGGCCTCAATTACCTCACGCTCTCGCGCGCGGCGGGCACCCTTTCGGGCGGGGAGGCCCAGCGGATCCGTCTCGCCACGCAGATCGGCTCGGGCCTCGTCGGCGTCCTCTACGTCCTCGACGAGCCCTCGATCGGCCTCCACCAGCGCGACAACCGTCGCCTCATCGACACGCTCAAGCGCCTGCGCGACCTCGGGAACACCCTCATCGTCGTCGAGCACGACGAGGAGACGATGGAGGCGGCCGATTGGATCGTCGACATCGGCCCGGGCGCGGGAGAAGCCGGCGGCTGGGTCGTCCACTCCGGCACTCTCGCCGAGCTCAAGGAGAACACGCGCTCGATCACGGGCGACTACTTGGCGGGCCGACGGGCGATCCGCATCCCGAAAGAGCGCCGCCCCGTTGATCCTCAGCGCGTCCTCACGGTCAAGGGCGCGAAGGAGCACAACCTCCGCGATGTGACCGTCGAATTCCCGCTCGGCTGCTTCGTCGCCGTGACGGGCGTGTCCGGTTCGGGCAAGTCCTCGCTCGTCAACGCGGTCCTCTACCGCTCCCTCGCCTCCCGCCTCAACGGCGCGCGCCTCGTCCCGGGGCGCCACCGCTCGATCTCGGGAGTCGAACAGCTCGACAAAGTCGTCCACGTCGATCAGTCGCCGATCGGCAGGACGCCGCGCTCGAATCCGGCGACCTACACGGGGGTGTGGGACTCCATCCGCAAGCTCTTCGCGGAAACGCCCGAGGCGAAGGTCCGCGGTTACGGACCCGGGCGCTTCTCCTTCAACGTCAAGGGCGGGCGCTGCGAGTCCTGCAAGGGCGACGGCACGCTGCGCATCGAGATGAACTTCCTCCCGGACGTCTACGTCCCCTGCGAGGTGTGCCACGGGGCGCGCTACAACCGCGAAACCCTCGAGATCCTCTACAAGGGCAAGTCCGTTGCCGATGTCCTCGACATGCCGGTGGCGGAGGCCGCGGAGTTCTTCGCGCCGATCTCGAGGATCGCCCGCCACCTCAACACCCTCGTCGAGGTCGGTCTCGGCTACGTCCGTCTCGGACAGGCGGCGACGACGCTGTCGGGCGGTGAGGCGCAGCGCGTGAAGCTCGCCTCCGAGCTCCAGCGCCGCTCGACGGGACGGACGGTCTACGTCCTCGACGAGCCGACGACGGGCCTGCACTCCGAGGACATCCGCAAGCTCCTCCTCGTCCTCCAGTCCCTCGTCGACAAGGGGAACACGGTGATCGTCATCGAGCACAATCTCGATGTCGTGAAGTCCGCGGACTGGATCATCGACATGGGGCCCGAGGGCGGAGCCGGTGGCGGGCTCGTCGTCGCGGAGGGGACTCCCGAGCAGGTCGCCGAGGTCCCCGGTTCATTCACCGGCCAGTTCCTCAAGGCGATCCTCGACGCGGAGCGGACCCCGGCCGCGCCCGGCGCCTGAAGGAGGGCGGGGCGCGGGCCGGCGTCCGCGTCGGGGCTAGGCCTTCTTCTCCGTCGTGCGGATGTGGAGTTCGTCGATGTTCGTCGAGTCGGGCAGGTCGAGGGCGAGGCGGACCGCGCGGGCGACGTCATCGGCGCGCATGTGCTCCTCGGGCCGGTACTCGCGCCCGGCCTGGGCCTGCATCGCGATCTGCATGTCCGTGTCGATGCGGCCCGGGTGGAGGGCGACGACCCGGACGGCTCCCCGCTCCTGCTCGCGGAGGCAATCCGTGAAGGAGCGGAGCGCCCATTTCGATACGGTGTAGGCCGCATCACCCGGGTAGACGCGCACGCCGGCCCCGGAGTTCACCATGACGACCGTTCCGAAACGCTCGCGGAGGCGGGGGAGGGCCATGCGGGTGAGATCGGCGACGGCGATGAGGTTCGTCTCGAGGATCCGCCGCCAGTCGGCTCGGCTCGTCTCCTCGATGCGGGCCTTCCACCCGATGCCCGCATTGTTGACGAGGACATCGAGACGGCCGGCCTCGGCCATCGCCTGCCCGAAGGCCTCGCGCAGGGCGTCCTCGTCGGCGAGATCGGCGACGAGGGGGAGTGAGCCGGGCAGCTCGGCGAGCATGGGGGCGACGGAGGCCGTCGAGCGACCGCCGATGATGATCCGGTGCGTCGCGGCGAGTTCACGGGCGATCGCCGCTCCGAGGCCGCGGGTGGCGCCGGTGACGAGGGCGACCGGGGACGGCTCGCTCACTGCTCGCGCTCCTTCTGCCCGTCGGCGTAAAGGGCGTCGACCTCGTGCGCGAAGTCGCGGAGCACGGCGCGGCGCTTGAGCTTGAGGGAAGGCGTGAGATAGCCGTTCTCAACGGTGAAGGCCGCGTTGACGATCCGGTAGCGACGGATTGATTCGGCGCGCGAGACCTTCTCATTCGCTCTCGCGATCGCCCGGTCGAGGGACTGGCGGACGATGGGGAGCTCGGCGGCGCTCGCCGTGTCGGTCGCCTCGACGCCCTTGGAGGCGAGCCACAGAGGGAGCATCTCGGGGTCGAGGGTGATGAGGGCGCCGATGTAGGGGCGTCCATCGCCGACGACGACGACGGAGGAGATGAGGGGGTGGGTTTGGAGGGAGTCCTCGAGAACCTCGGGGGAGACGTTCTTCCCGCCGGCGGTGACGATGAGCTCCTTCTTCCGGCCGGTGATGCGCAGGTGGCCGGTCTCGTCGATCGCGCCGAGGTCGCCGGAGCGGAACCACCCCTCCGTGAAGGCCTCGGCGGTCGCCTCGGGGAGATTGTGGTAGCCCTTCGTCACGCACACGCCTTTGAGGAGGATCTCCCCGTCGTCGGCGATCCGAATCGAATTGCCGGGCCAGGGGAAGCCGACCGAGTCCGGCGGGAAGTCCGTCGGCCATTCGACGGCGATCGGTCCGGTCGTCTCGGAGAGGCCGTAGCCCTGGAGGAGCGTGATGCCCAGCCCCCGGTAGAAGTGGGCGAGGTCGGCGGCGAGGGGGGCGCCGCCGGAGATGATCGTCTTGAGATTGGGGCCGAGCGCGGCCTTGACCTGGCGCAGGGCGATGGCGTCGGCGACGCGGATCTTCGTCTTGAGGGCGAAGCCGGGGCCGGGGGAGGCCGTGAGGGAGGGGTCTGGGATCGCGCTCGTATGCGCCGAGGGGCTCGAGACTCCCGGCGCCGTTTCAATCTGCGGCGGCTCGGCGTTCGCCGTCGCCTTGGACAGGGCGCGGGCCTGCTTCGTCGCCCAGGAGAAGACCGAGCCCTTGAGGCCGTGGCCGGCTTTCGCCGTCGCCGAGTTGTACACCTTCTCAAGGACTCGGGGGACGACGAGGAGGAGCGTCGGCTTGAAGGTCTGGATGTCCGAAAGGAGCGTGCGCGTGTTCGGCGCGAAGGCGATGCGGCCCTCGCCCGTGAGGATCGCGTACATGACGAAACGGGCGAGGGAGTGGGCGACCGGGAGGAAGAGGAGTGTGCGCGACTTCGGGGAGGCGATGAGTTCAGGGAGGAAGTCGTAGGCCTGGATGAAGGACTCGATGAAGTTCGCGTGTTCGAGCTCGATCCCTTTGGGCAGGCCCGTCGTCCCGGAGGTGTAGATGATCGTCGCGACGTTGTGGAGGCCGATCATCCGGCCGCGCGCCTCGACCTCGTCGCCGGAGACCCCCTGGGCGGCGGCCGCGATCTCGCGTTCGGCGCCCTGATCGAGGGACATGATCCGCACCTGCGGGGAGGCGACCGAGCGGACGAGTTCGGCCTGCTGGGTCGTCGCCGTGAAGACGAGGGAGACCTCGGAGTCGCTGAGGATGTGGGCGATCTGCTGGGCGGAGTCGGTCTCGTAGATCGGGACCGTCACGGCGCCGCAGGACAGGGCGGCGAGGTCGATGAGCGCCCATTCGAAGGAGGTCGGCGCGAGGATCGCGACGTGGTCCCCGAGCTCGAGTCCCAGTCCGATGAGGCCGCGGGCGGCGTCATCGACCCTGCGGACGAAGGCATCGATCGTCATCGGCCGCCAGTCGCCGAGATCGGAGCGCAATTCGATGGCGATCTGGCCGGGGTGCTCCTGCGCGCGTTTGCGGAGCATCCCGGGAAGCGTCCAGCTCGGGTCGGCCTCTCGGGTCGCGGGGTTCTCCCAGGTCGTCGCGTCGATTCGACGGAGTGTCATCGTGTCCTCTTGTTCGTCTTCTCGCCCTGCGCGTAGAGCGCGTCGACCTCGTGGGCGAAGTCGGCGAGCACTGCGGATCTCTTGAGTTTGAGCGAGGGGGTCATGTACCCGTTCTCCACGGTGAAGGCCGCGTCGATGATCCGGTACCGCCGGATCGACTCGGCGCGGGAGACGGACTTGTTCGCCCGCGCGATCGCCTTGTCGAGCGAGGCTTGCACCTCCGGCAGGGCGGCGGCGCTCACCGGATCGACGACGGGGAGTCCGTGGCGGGCGAGCCAGCTCGGGAGCATCTCGTGGTCGAGGACGATGAGGGCGCCGATGTACGGGCGACCGTCTCCGACGACGATGATATTGCCGACGAGGGGGTGGGTGGCGAGCTGGTCCTGGAGGATCTCCGGGGAGACGTTCTTCCCCCCGGCGGTGACGATGATCTCCTTCTTCCGTCCGGTGATCCTCAGTCCCCGTTTCCTGTCGATCGTCCCGAGGTCGCCGGTGCGGAACCATCCGCGGTCGAGGGCGGCCGCGGTCTCGGCGGGGAGGTTGTAGTAGCCGCGCATCACTGAGACGCCTTTGACGAGGATCTCGCCGTCCTTCGCGATCTTCACGGAGTTGCCGGGCAGGACGGGGCCGACGAAGCCGGAGCTGCGTTCCCCGGGGAGCTGGACGGCGATGGGCCCTGTCGTCTCGGAGAGGCCGTAGCCCTGGAGGAGGGTGTAGCCCATCCCCGAGTAGAACTGGGCGAGCTCGGTCGCGAGCGGGGCGCCTCCGGAGACGATGTATTCGAGATTGGGACCGAGGAGGGCGCGGATCTTTGTGAGGACGAGGGCGTCGGCGATCGAGCGGGCGGCGCGCAGACGCGGGGAGGGGCCGAGGATGCCCTCCTTCGCGGCGGCGAAGCTCTTCGTCTGCTTCGCGGACCATGCGAAGATCCTCCCCTTGACGCCCTTGCCGGCTTTGGCCGCGGCGGCGTTGTAGACCTTCTCGAGGACGCGGGGGACGACGAGGAGGACGCTCGGCGTGAAGGCGGCGATGTCGGGGAGGAGGTTGGAGATGTCGGGGGAGAAGCCGAGGACGCCTCGGCCTGCGAGGACGGCGTGCATGACGAGCCTGGCGAGGACGTGCGCGACGGGGAGGAAGAGGAGGAGGCGCGTGTCGGTCGAGTCGATGATCGTCCCGAGGACCTGTCGCACTGAGAAGATCGTTCCAACGAAGTTCGCGTGGGTGAGGGTGACGCCCTTGGGGACGCCGGTCGTTCCCGAGGTGTAGATGATCGTCGCGAGATCCTCGGAGCGGACGCCGGCGCGCCTGCGCTCGAATTCGGCATCCGTGACGAGGGCCTTCGCCTGGGCGATCGTCCGCATGGCTCCCGTGTCGAAGGAGTCGATCGCGAGGAGGCCCTCGGTGCGCACCGAGGAGATGAGTTCGGCCTGCTGGGCGCTTTGAGTGAAGGCGCGCACGACGCGGGCGTCGGAGAGGATGTGACGGATCTGGATCGCCGAGTCCGATTCGTAGATCGGGACGGTGAGTGCGCCGATCGAGAGGAGGGCGAGGTCGAGGAGCATCCAGTCGAAGGAGGTCGGGGCGAGGATCGCGACGGCGTCGCCGTGCGCGATGCCCAGTCCCATGAGGCCCTTGGCGGTGTCCTCGACCATGGTCTGGAGCTCGGAGGCGGTGATCGGGCGGGTGGAGCCGACGGCGGTGCGCCGTTCGACGGCGACCTGGTCGGGGTGGGCCCGCGCGCGGGCCTGGAGGAGGGAGGGGAGGGTGTCGCCCGGATCGACGGCGAAGGCCGCCTTCACGGTGTATGAGCCGTCGCGCTGCTTCTTCATCGCACCCTCCTGCGTCATCGGACAAATAGTTCAAGAATTGGATGATTCTTCTCGAGAGCCTAGCGAATGACCTGCCGCTGCGGCGGCGACGCGCGGGGGAGGAGCGCCTCGAGGGCCCTCCTCGCAGAAAAAGGGGGAGCCCCCGGCCCATGGGCCGGGGGCTCCGCACGCGCAGGACGGTCCCGCTCAGAGGTCGAAGTACATCTGGTACTCGTAGGGGTGGGGGTACACGCGCATCGGCGCGACCTCGTTCGTCTCCTTGTAGTCGAGCCAGGTGTCGATGAGGTCCTGGGTGAAGACGTCGCCTTCGGTGAGGAACTCGTGGTCCTCGCGCAGGGCGGCGAGGGCCGACTCGAGCGAAGAGGGGAGCTTCGCGATGTCCTGGTACTCGGCCGGCGGGAGCTCGTAGAGGTCCTTGTCGATCGGGGCGGCCGGCTCGATGCGGCGCTTGATGCCGTCGATGCCGGCCATGAGGCAGGCCGCGAAGGAGAGGTACGGGTTCGCCGAGGGATCCGGGACGCGGTACTCGACGCGCTTGGCCTTCGGGGAGGTGCCGGTGACCGGGATGCGGATGCAGGCGGAGCGGTTGCGAGCCGAGTACACGAGGTTGATCGGCGCTTCGAAGCCGGGGACGAGTCGGCGGAAGGAGTTCACCGAGGGGTTGGTGAAGGCGAGGAGGGCCGGCGCGTGCTCGAGGAGGCCGCCGATGAACCAACGGGCCGTGTCGGACAGGGAGCCGTAGCCGCGCTCGTCGTAGAAGAGGGGCTCGCCGTCCTTCCACAGGGAGAGGTGGGTGTGCATGCCCGAGCCGTTGTCGCCGAAGAGGGGCTTGGGCATGAAGGTCGCCGTGTGATCGAACTCGAGGGCCGTGTTCTTCACGACGTACTTGAACTTCATCATGTCGTCCGCGGCCTTCTGGAGGGTCGCGAAGCGGTAGTTGATCTCCTGCTGGCCGCCGGAGCCGACCTCGTGGTGGGCGCGCTCGATGTCGAGGCCCACGGAGATGAGCTTGCGGACCATCTCGTCGCGGACGTCGGCGTACTGATCCTGGGGGGAGACGGGGAAGTAGCCGCCCTTGGTGCGGACCTTGTAGCCGCGGTTGCCGCCCTCCTCCTCGGTGCCGGTGTTCCACCAGGCCTCGGGGGAGTCGACCTTGTAGAAGGTCGAGTTCGGGGTCACCTGGTAGCGGACGTCGGAGAAGAGGTAGAACTCCGCTTCGGCGCCGATGAAGCACTGGTCGGCGATGCCGGTCGAGCGCAGGTAGGCCTCGGCCTTGGCGGCGACCTGACGGGGATCGCGCGAGAAGGGCTCGTCGGTGAAGGGGTCGACGATGGAGAAGTTAACGACGAGGGTCTTGGCGACGCGGAAGGGATCGACGAAGGCGGAGGTGATGTCCGGGATGAGCTTCATGTCGGACTCGTGGATCGCGGTGAAGCCGCGGACCGAGGAGCCGTCGAACATGAGGCCGTTCTCCATGGCGCCGTCGAGGAACTGCTCGGCCGGGATGGTGAAGTGCTGCTGAACGCCGGGGACGTCGCAGAATCGGACGTCGACGAACTCGATGGACTCCTTCTCGATGAACTCCGCGACCTCTGTCGAACTCGTGAACATTTTCCGTCCTTCCATCACAGGATGCGATGCGCGAGGGTGGCGACTCAGTTATGTAAAAACTTCGTCAAGTGACTGCCAAGGGAATGCTATCGCATCGCGAGGGAGCCGCGAAGTCGATTGTCCGAATGTCGATCACCTCCCGCGCGCCCGGCGAGTCGATGGCGCAGTATTGCCCTGGACTTAGATCATCGTTTGCGACTACTTTACCGATGGGGCGCCCGACAGCGCCCTCCGTCGACGAGGAGACACCATGGACGGCTATTCAGCGGGCCCCGCGCCCGTCGGCCTCTACGACCCCTCGATGGAGCACGACGCCTGCGGCGTCGCCTTCGTCGCCACCCTCTCCGGCCCGCCCACGCACGCCATCGTTGAAGCGGGCCTCGAAGCCCTCCTCCGCCTCGACCACCGCGGCGCCGTCGGGGCAGAGGAGAACACGGGCGACGGAGCCGGCATCCTCATCCAGATGCCCGACGCCTTCCTCCGCGAGGAGATCCGCTCCGACCTCCCCGCACTCGGCTCCTACGCCGCCGGCCTCGTCTTCCTCCCCGGCGCCGCCCAGGGACGCGTCGAGCTCTCCCGCGCGGTCGCCGTGATCGAGAAGATCGCCCGTGAAGAGGGCCTGCGCGTCCTCGCCTGGCGCGACGTCCCCGTCGAAGACGGACCGATCGGTCCGACGGCGCGCGGCTCCGAACCGACCTTCCGCCAGCTCGTCGTCTCCGACCGCGACGGAGCCCGCTCCGGCCGCGCCCTCGACATCGCCGCCTACCGACTCCGCCGGCGCGCCGAGCGCGAGCACGGCGTCTACATGTCGGGCCTGTCGACCTCGACGATGGTGTACAAGGGGATGCTCACCCCCGCGCAGCTCCCGAGCTTCTTCCCCGACCTCACCCACGAGGCGATGACGAGCCGCCTCGCCCTCGTCCACTCGCGCTTCTCGACGAACACCTTCCCCTCCTGGGCCCTCGCCCAGCCCTTCCGCATGGTCGCGCACAACGGCGAGATCAACACCGTTCGCGGCAACCGCAACTGGATGGCCGCCCGCGAAGGCCGGCTCGCGAGCCCCGCCCTCGGCGATCTCGAACTCCTCGGCGCCGTGACGACCGACACCGCATCGGACTCCGCCTCACTCGACGAAGTCCTCGAGCTCCTCGTCCTCGCCGGCCGCCCTCTCCCCCTCGCGATGTCGATGATGGTCCCCCAGGCATGGGAGAACGACCCGCGCATCTCCGAGGGCCTGCGCTCCTTCTACCGGTACCACAGCGCGCTCATGGAGCCCTGGGACGGGCCCGCCGCCATCACCTTCACCGACGGGCACGCCATCGGCGCCGTCATCGACCGCAACGGCCTGCGCCCGGGCCGCTGGCTCGTCACCGAGGACGACCTCGTCGTCCTCGCCTCCGAAACCGGCGTCATCGACGTGCCCGCCGACCGCATCCGCGCCAAGGGCCGACTCGAACCCGGATCGATGTTCTTCGTCGACCTCGACGGCGGACGGATCATCCCCGACGCCGAGATCAAGGAGACCCTCGCGGCCTCGGGCCCCTGGGAGGAATGGCTCGCCGAGGGCATCGTCTCCCTCGACGAGCTCCCCGAACGCGAACACGTCGACCACTCCCACTCCTCGATCCTGCGCCGCCAGCAGGAATTCGGATACACCCAGGAGGACCTCGACGTCATCCTCGCGCCCATGGCCCTCAACGGCGCCGAAGCGCTCGGCTCCATGGGCGTCGACACCCCTCTCGCCGTCCTCTCCTCGCGCTCCCGACTCCTCTTCGACTACTTCAAGGAGCTCTTCGCGCAGGTGACGAACCCGCCGCTGGACGCGATCCGCGAAGAGATCGTCACCTCCCTCTCCCAACTCGTCGGCCCCCAGCCCAACCTTCTCGCCGACGGCCCCGAGCACGCGCGCAAGCTCGCGATCGACTTCCCCGTCATCGACTCCGACGTGCTCGCGAAGATCACCCACATCGGCTCCGCCCGGGCGGGCAAGGGCGTCACCTCCCGGACGAGTGCCTGCCGCTAGCGCTGCTCGGGCGGGGGAGAGGCCCTCAAGGCGGCGCTCGACGACATCTGCGCCCAGGCGGATGCCGCGATCGAGGACGGCGTCTCCTTCCTCGTCCTCTCCGACCGTGAGACCAACGCCGAGATGGCGCCGATCCCCTCGCTGCTGGCGACCGCAGCCGTCCACCACCACCTCCTGCGAGGGCACACCCGCACCCTCGTCGGACTCATCGTCGAAGCGGGCGACGTCCGCGAAGTCCACCACGTCGCCGCCCTCATCGGCTACGGCGCCTCCGCCGTCACGCCCTATCTCGCGATGGAATCGGTCGAAGAGCTCGCCCGCACGGGCCGACTCGGCGCCACGAGCCCCGACGAGGCCGTCCACCACCTCATCAAGGCGCTCGGCAAGGGCGTCCTCAAGGTGATGTCGAAGATGGGCATCTCGACCGTCTCCTCCTACTGCGGCGCGCAAGTCTTCCAGGCGATCGGCCTCGCGCAGGACTTCGTCGACGAGTACTTCACCGGAACGGCCTCCCCGCTCGGAGGCATCGGCATCGACGTCGTCGCCGCCGAGGTCGCCGCCCGCCACGAGGTCGCCTACCCGCCCTCAGGCATCTCCCCGGCCCACCGCACCCTCGACGTCGGCGGCGAATACAAGTGGCGCCGCGAGGGCGAGGAGCACCTCTTCACCCCGACGGCGATCGCCCGTCTCCAGACCGCGACCCGAACGGGCTCGCGCGAACTCTTCCGCAAGTACACCGACGAGATCAACGAGCAGTCGACCCGGCTCATGACCCTGCGCGGGCTCATGCGCCTGCGTACCGACGAGGTCGATCCCGTGCCCCTCGAAGAGGTTGAGCCCGTCTCCGAGATCGTCAAGCGCTTCGCGACCGGCGCGATGTCCTTCGGCTCCATCTCGCGCGAAGCGCACGAAACCATGGCGATCGCGATGAACACCCTCGGCGCGCGCTCGAATTCGGGCGAGGGCGGCGAGGCGCCCGAGCGCCTGCGCGACCCCCTGCGCAACTCCGCGATCAAGCAGGTCGCCTCCGGCCGTTTCGGCGTCACCGCCGACTACCTCTCCCACGCGAGCGACATCCAGATCAAGATGGCGCAGGGCGCCAAGCCCGGCGAGGGCGGCCAGCTCCCGGCCGGCAAGGTCTACCCCTGGGTCGCCCAGGAACGCCACTCGACCCCGGGCGTCGGCCTCATCTCCCCGCCTCCGCACCACGACATCTACTCGATCGAAGACCTCAAGCAGCTGATCTCCGATCTCAAGAACTCCAACCCCGACGCGCGCGTCCACGTCAAACTCGTCTCCGAGGTCGGCGTCGGCACCGTCGCCGCCGGCGTGTCGAAGGCTCGCGCGGACGTCGTCCTCATCTCCGGCGCCGACGGCGGCACGGGAGCCGCGCCGCTCACCTCCCTCAAGCACGCCGGCGCCCCCTGGGAGCTCGGCATCGCCGAGGCCCAGCAGACCCTCGTCCTCGGCGATCTCCGCGACCGGATCGTCGTCCAGGCCGACGGGCAGCTCAAGACCGGGCGCGACGTCGTCGTGGCGGCCCTGCTCGGAGCCGAGGAATTCGGCTTCGCGACCGCGCCCCTCGTCGTCTCGGGCTGCATCATGATGCGCGCCTGCCAGAAGGACACGTGCCCGGTCGGCGTCGCGACCCAGAACCCTGAGCTCCGCGCCCGCTTCACCGGCAAGCCCGAGTACATCATCAACTTCTTCACCTACATCGCCGAACAGGTCCGCGAGATCCTCGCCGAACTCGGCCTCCGCTCGATCGACGAGGCCGTCGGACGCGTCGACCTCCTCGACGCCCGCGAGGCGATCGACCACTACAAGGCCTCCGGCCTCGACCTCGCGCCGATCTTCCAGCGCATCGAGCCGAGGCCCGGCTCCTCGCTCCACCAGGTCCGCGCCCAGGAGCACGGACTCGAGCAGGTCCTCGACCGGCGCTTCATCAAGCTCGCGAGCCCCGCCCTCGAGAACGGGGAGAAGGTCCGGATCGACGCGGAGATCGCGAACACCGACCGGACGACCGGCACGATGCTCGGCCACGAGATCGCACTGCGCTACGGCGACCACGGCCTCGCCCCCGACACGATCACGATCTCCCTCAAAGGCTCGGCCGGGCAATCCCTCGGCGCCTTCCTCCCGCAGGGCGTCACGCTCCGCGTCGAGGGCGACGCCAACGACTACGTCGGCAAGTCCCTGTGCGGCGGCACCATCGGGCTCTTCCCCGATCGGCACGCGCGCTTCGAGGCGCAGGCGAACACAATCGCCGGCAACGTCCTCGGATACGGCGCAACCTCCGGAGAGCTCTTCGTCTCCGGCCGGGTCGGCGAGCGCTTCGGCGTCCGCAACTCCGGAGCGACCCTCGTCGCCGAGGGCACGGGCGACCACGCCCTCGAGTACATGACCGGCGGCGAGGTGATGATCATCGGTCGGACTGGGCGCAACATCGCGGCCGGCATGTCCGGCGGCGTCGCCTACGTCCTCGATCTCGAACCCGCGGCGATGAACGCCCAAGCCCTCCCCGGGCTCGAGCTCCGCGGCCTCGACGAGGCCGACGAGGAGCGCGTCCGCGGCCTCCTCGAGCGTCACGTCGAGCTCACCGGCTCCGCCGTCGCCGCGCGCCTCCTCGCCGACCTGCCCGCAGCCTTCGCCCGCTTCACCCGCATCGAACCCACTCACTACGCCAGGGTCACGAAGCTTCTGGCTCAAGCCGACGCCGCCGGCACTCCGCGAGAGGACGCGGAGCTCTGGCGCTCGATTCTGGAGGTGTCCCATGGCTGATCCGACTGGTTTCCTCAAGGTCCGCGAGCGCGAGCTCCCGGTCGAACGCCCGGTGCCCGAGCGCGTGGGCGACTACCGCGAAGTCCACTCGCTCCTCCCGCTCACCGTCGTCTCCGAGCAGGCGTCGCGCTGCATGGACTGCGGCACCCCCTTCTGCCACATGGGCTGCCCCCTCGGGAACGTCATCCCCGATTGGAACACCCACGCGTGGCGCGGGGACTGGAGCAATGCCATCGAGCGCCTCCACGCGACGAACAACTTCCCGGAGTTCACCGGCCGGCTCTGCCCGGCTCCCTGCGAGTCCGCATGCGTCCTCGGCATCAACCAGCCTCCCGTGACGATCCGCAACATCGAGCAGACCGCCGCCGACACCGGCTGGGATGAGGGCTGGATCACGCCGCGCATCCCGCACCGGCTCACCGGCAAGACCGTCGCCGTCGTCGGCTCCGGCCCCGCGGGCCTCGCCGCAGCCCAGCAGCTCACCCGAGCCGGGCACACCGTCGCGGTCTTCGAACGCGACGACGCCCCCGGCGGCCTCCTGCGCTACGGCATCCCCGAGTTCAAGCTCGAGAAGTCCGTCCTCGACCGCCGACTCGACCAGATGCGCGCCGAAGGCACGCGCTTCCACTGCTCGGTGACCATCGGCGAGGAACTCAGCGGAGAGGACCTCCTCGAGCGCTTCGACGCGGTCGTCCTCGCCATCGGTTCGCGAGAGGGCCGCGACCTGCGCGTCGACGGCCGAGAGGCGAGCGGCATCCACCAGGCCGTCGAATACCTCACCGCCTCGACGAAGCACGTCCTCGGCGTGAGCGAAGAGGGCTTCATCTCCGCGAAGGGACGCCACGTCGTCGTTATCGGCGGCGGCGACACCGGCTCGGACTGCGTCGGCACCGCGATCCGCCAGGGAGCCGCCTCGGTGACGAGCCTCGAAATCATGCCCGAACTCCCGCACGAGCGCCCGGAATCCGAGCCCTGGCCCGTCTTCCCCCGTCTCTTCAAGATCTCCTCTTCCCACGAGGAGGGCGGCGAGCGCGACTACTCCGTGACGACGACCGGCATCCTCGCCGACGACGAGGGACGCGTGCGCGCGCTGCGCATCGCCGACGTCGCGATGATCGACGGCCGTCCGACGCCGATCGAGGGGAGCGAGCGGGAGATTCCCGCCGACCTCGTCCTCCTCGCGATGGGCTTCACCGGGGTCGAGCGCCCCGGCCTCGTCTCCCAGCTCGGCCTCGAGGTCGACGGGAGGGGCCGCATCACGCGCGACGCCTCCTGGGCGACGAGCGTGCCCGGCGTCTTCGTCGCCGGTGATGCCGGCCGCGGGCAATCCCTCATCGTCTGGGCGATCGCCGAGGGCCGTTCCGCCGCGGCCTCCGTCGACGCCTACCTCCGCGGCCGCACCGAGCTGCCGAGCTCGATCGAGCCGACGACGCTCCAGTACCGGCCCTGATTAGGGCGCCAGACGGGAAGGGCGGGGCTTCAGCCCCGCCCTTCCCGTATCCTGGGCGGGTGGCAGACCCCTCGAGCTACCGGCCCCTCACGAGCGAGATCCCGACCTCTCCGGGCG
Source organism: uncultured Schaalia sp. (assembly GCA_964548945.1). Taxonomy (GTDB): domain Bacteria; phylum Actinomycetota; class Actinomycetes; order Actinomycetales; family Actinomycetaceae; genus Pauljensenia. The sequence goes on along the minus strand of CAZJTN010000003.1, from coordinate 2,224 downwards.
TCTACCGCTTCTCCGACGCCGAAGGGCGCGTCATCTACGTCGGCAAGGCGAAGAATCTTCGCAATCGCCTGACGAGCTACTTCCAGGACCTCGCGAACCTCCACCCGCGCACCCAGCAGATGGTGACGAGCGCGGCGAGGGTCCAATGGACGGTCGTGAGGACAGAGGTCGAGGCCCTCGCCCTCGAATTCACGTGGATCAAGGAATTCAATCCGCGATTCAACGTGATGTTCAAAGACGACAAGACCTACCCCTACCTCGCCGTGACGATGGGGGAGACCTACCCGCGAGTCCACGTCACCCGGCAGGCGAAGCGCGCGGGCACCCGCTACTTCGGCCCCTACACGCAGGTGTGGGCGATCCGCGAGACAATCGACCTCCTCTCGCGCGTCTACCCGGTGAGGACCTGCGCTCCCGGAGTCTTCCACCGGGCGAAAGCCCAGGGCAGGCCCTGCCTCCTCGCCGACATCGACAAGTGCTCGGCCCCCTGCGTCGGGAGGATCTCCGCCGCCGAGCACCGCGCACTCGCCGAGGCGCTCTGCGAATTCATGGAGGGCCGGACCGGGCCGATCGTCCGCGATCTGCGGACGCGGATGAAGGAGGCGGCCGCCGCCCTCGACTTCGAAACCGCCGCGCGCCTGCGCGACGACCTCAAGGCGATCGAAACCGTCCTCGAGAAGTCCGCCGTCGTCCTCGACGACGGAACCGACGCCGACGTCTTCGCCCTCGTCGCCGACGAGCTCGACGCGGCCGTCCACGTCTTCCACGTGCGCGGGGGGAGGATCCGCGGAACCCGGGGATGGGTCCTCGACCGCGTCGATGACGCCGATGAGCGCGTCCTCATGGCGCGCCTCCTCGAACAGGTCTACGCCGACACCCCACCCGCCACCGAGGCGGAGCGGCCCGCGAAGGCGGCGCCGAGCTCGATCGACGATGTCGCCCACACGCCGACGAACCGCATCCCCCGCGAGATCCTCGTCTCCGTGCTCCCCGAGGACGCGACGATGCTCAGCGAATGGCTCTCGGGCCTGCGCGGCGGGCCGGTGCGGATCACCGCGCCCCAGCGCGGGCAGAAGGCCCGCCTCATGGAGACCGTCCGCGAGAACGCCGCCCAGTCGCTCCACCTCCACCGCACACGGCGTGCGGGCGACCTCAGCGAACGCTCGCGCGCCCTCGAGGAACTCGCCGACTCCCTCGGCCTCGAGCGGGCGCCCCTGCGGATCGAGTGCTACGACGTCTCCCACACGATGGGGGCGCACCAGGTCGCCTCAATGGTCGTCTTCGAAGACGGCTCCCCCCGCAAGGACGCCTACCGGACCTTCGCGATCCGCGGGCCCGAGGGCGAAGGGGCGCCCGACGACACCGCCGCGATGACGGAGGTCCTCACGCGGAGGTTCACCCGCCTCCTCGCCGAAGAGGCAGGACTGTCCGGTGAGGACGAGGAGGGCGTCGCCTTCGCCTCCGGTCCCCTCGACGAGACGAGCGGTCGGCCCCGCCGCTTCTCCTACCGTCCCGACCTCATCGTCGTCGATGGCGGTCTCCCGCAGGTCAACGCCGCCAGACGGGCCCTCGACGACCTCGGCGTCACGGTCCCGCTCGTCGGGCTCGCGAAGCGCCTCGAAGAGGTGTGGATCCCCGGAGAGGACTTCCCCGCGATCCTGCCCCGCGCCTCGGCCGGTCTCCACCTCCTCCAATACCTCCGCGACGAATCCCACCGCTTCGCGATCACGGCCCACAGGAAGAAGCGGCGCAAGGCGCACACGCGCTCCGTCCTCGACTCCGTGCCCGGTCTGGGGCCGACGCGCCAGGCCGCGCTCCTCAAGTCCTTCGGCTCGGTCAAGCGACTGCGGGCGGCCACCGCCGAGGAGATCGCCTCGGTGCCCGGCATCGGGCCCGTCCTCGCCGGGACGATCCTCGCCGCCCTCGAACCCCCCGAGCCCACCGCGGGCTCCGCGCTGAACTAACCTGGAGGACAACCCCGTCGAGAAGGAGCCCCGCATGACCGATACGCTCGACATCCCCCTCCCGCGCCGCATCGTCCTCCTCGGATCGGGCGAGCTCGGCAAAGAGGTGACGATCAGCCTCCAGCGCCTCGGCTGCGAGATCGTCGCCGTCGACTCCTACCCGGGCGCCCCCGCGATGCAGGTCGCCGACGAGGCGCGCGTCGTCGACATGAGCGACGCGGCCGCCCTCGCCGCCCTCCAGATCGGAAGAGCGTCGTGTA
>CAZJTN010000002.1:0-27530 GCA_964548945.1 uncultured Schaalia sp. | reverse complement strand
CGTACAGCACCATCGCGGGGGCGTCGCCACGACCGCGGTGCGCATTTGTTGCGCTGTGACGCCCTCCCACATCCGAGCGAGCCCCTCGCCCTCGCACCTGGGTGCATTCTCAGCGGCTCGCGCCCCCGGCTCGGCACGATAAGGCCATCGAACCCATCGGAGCCCGATCCTCTCGGGTCCCGACTGAAGCGAGGAGGCAGCAGTGGGTCTGAGAATCGTCGTCGCGGCGGATTCAGCAGGTGTCGACTACAAGGAGGTCCTGAAGAAGGACCTCGAAGCTGACCCCCGGGTCGATGAGGTCATCGACGTCGGCCTCCAACCCGGCGAGAACGTCGACTACCCGCACGTTGCCGTCAAGGGCGCCCGTCTCATCGCCGCGGGGAAAGCCGACCGCGGCCTCTTCGTCTGCGGCACCGGAATGGGAGTCGCGATGGCCGCGAACAAGGTGCCCGGAATCCGCGCCTCCGTCGCGCACGACTCCTTCTCGGTCGAGCGGCTCATCAAGTCGAACAACGCCCAGGTCCTCACCTTCGGAGAACGCGTCATCGGCCTCGAACTCGCACGCAAGCTTGCGAAGGAATGGCTCGGCTACACCTTCGACGAGAGCTCGGCATCCGCCCCGAAGGTCGCCGCCCTTGAGGCATACGACGCCGATCCCTCATACGAGCCGGCGATCTGATCCCACGGACCCGGGGCCGCCCGAACGCGAGCACGGGCGGCCCCAACGCCCCTTCGAGGGGCAGAGCTCGCAGCCCCAGAATCCCGACTCGTCGTCGAGCCGGGCCCAGTTTCTCTTCAAGGACGAAGACATGACACCTGATGCAGTTGCGACCTTCGCGTCGAATTTCGATCTGTTCTGGCTCATCCTCGCCGCAGCCGGCGGCGTGTTCGGAACGATGATCGGCGCGAACTACGCGTTCTCCTTCACCGGCGTGACGATCCTCCTCGGATTCGGCGTCGCCGCAGCCACCGGCAACACGATGGTCCTCGACTACGTCTCCTTCGGCCCGGCCTTCGGCCCGCACATCGCCTTCGCCGGCGGCGTCGCTGCCGCCGCTTACGCGGCGAAGAAGGGCTACCTCACGTCGGGCGGCAAGGATGTCAACAGCCCGCTCGCAGGCCTCGGCAAGCCGGATGTACTCCTCATCGGCGCGCTCTTCGGCGTCGGCGGATACCTCTTCCAACGGATCGTCACCCACATCCCGTGGTTCGGATCCCACACCGACTCCGTCGCCTTCACCGTCGTGTGCTCCGGCATCCTCGTCCGTATTCTCTTCGGACGCACCGGCGTCTTCCACTCGATCACAAAGCCCGAAGGCACCACCCGCTGGCTCGACTGGCAGGAAACGCCCGGTCAGCTCCTCACCGTCTCCGCCTTCGCCGGCCTCTTTGCCTCTGGCATCGCCACCATGCTCGTCGGCTACATCGCCCCGCTCTCGGCGAACCCGGATGCCATCGTCGCGAACGCCCAGACGATCCCCTTCGCGATCTCAGCCCTCTGCATCTTCTTCGTCGCCGGAGGTCAACGTTTCCCCGTCACGCACCACATGACGGTGAGCGCGGGGCTGGCAGCAGTCCTCTTCTTCACAGCGACCGGTTCCGGTTTCCTCGCGATCGCAGTCGGCACGCTCTTCGGCATCCTCGCCGGATTCGCCGGCGAGTACTTCGCCCGACTCACCTACGCCCACGGTGACACGCACATTGATCCGCCGGCCGGAGTGATTTGGTTCATGAACACCCTCGCGGTCTCCTGCGCGGCGCTCGTCGCCTGACGCGCAACCCCACACATTCATCCGACGAGAAAGGAGCGGACGGTGGTCGCAGCGACCGAACTCACCGCATGGCCCGAACGCCTGTACGACGCCTACGTTTTCGACATGGACGGCACGATCTACTTGGGAGACCACCTCCTCCCCGGGGCGAAGAGGCTCATCGAGGAACTCCGGCGCCGCGACCTCCCCGTCCGCTTCCTTTCGAACAACCCGACGAAGGACCCTGAGCAGTACGTCGCCAAACTCGCCAGTCTTGGCCTCCCGACGCCGGTGGAGGAGATCGCGAACACCGTCGTCACGACGACGCGCTGGCTCCTCGAGAACAAGCCCGGCCTCACCGTGTTCCCAATCTCCGAAGAGCCGCTCAAGCGGGCTTTCGCCAATGCGGGCATCCGAATGAGCGAGAATCCCGAGGAGATCGACGTTGTCGTCGCCTCCTACGATCGGACCTTCGACTACCGCAAGCTCCAGATCGCCTTCGACGCGATCTGGTTCCACAAGCGCGCCGTCCTCATCGCGACGAACCCCGACCGCTTCTGCCCTTTCCCCGGGGGGCGGGGCGAACCCGACTGCGCGGCGATCATCGCCGCGATCGAGGCCTGCACGAACACGAAGTGCGAAATGGTCGTCGGTAAGCCCGACCCCGTCATGCTCTCCGCAGCGCTCGGAGACCTCGACGTCGACCCGGCGAACTGCGTCATGGTCGGCGACCGCATCATGACCGACATCCAAATGGCGGTGAATACGGGCATGCGCTCTGCGATGCCCCTCACCGGCGAATCCACCCTCGATGAGGCACTCGCCCTCGACGACGAGCACCGCCCCACCCACGTCCTCGACCGGATCGACCGGCTCATCCCCCACTCCCTGTGGGACGAGATCGGGTGGACCGAGGACAACGACCCCATCGTCTGACCCGCGGGGACACGGCCGCCCTACGACGTTCGGCCGCCCGCACCGCCACCACCGCCTCAGGCGGCCAGGAAGAAAGAGACTGAAATGGTTGCACCCGGATACGAAGGACCCTTCGTCATCGGCTTCGATTACGGCACGGAGTCGTGCCGTGCGGCGATCTTCGACCTCGCCGGTCATCCGATCGCTTTCGCCGCGACGCCCTACAAGACCTACCATCCGCGCCCCGGCCAGGCCGAGCAGAGCCCGACGGACTGGTGGAACGCGCTCGTCGCCTCGACCCGAAAGGTCCTCGACGAGACCGGGATCCCCGCTCGCCACATCGCCGGCATCTCCTACGACGCAACGACGATGACCGTCGTCGCGATGGATGAGAACGGCCGCGAACTCCGTAATGCGATCATGTGGATGGACGTCCGCGCGACCGAGCAGTCGGCGCGTGCCGAGACGATCGAACACTGGGCCCGCCTCTACAACGGCGGCGGCACGATGCCCGCGACCGCCGAGTGGTACCCCTTCAAGGCCGCCTGGCTCAAGGAGAATGAGCCGGAGGTCTACGCCCAGGCCTATCGCCTCGTCGACGCCCCGGAGTGGCTCACTTTCAAGCTCACCGGCGAGTGGACCCTCAACATCAACTCCGCTGCCCTGCGCATGTACTACAACCGTGACAAAGGCGGTTGGCCGGTCGAGTTCTACGAGCACATCGGCTGCGGCGACGTCTTCGAGAAGATCCCCGAGAAGATCTGCGACCTCGGAGTCCCGATCGGCGGCCTCTCCGTGGCCGCCGCCCAGGAGCTCGGCCTCCTGCCGGGCACCCCGGTCGCCCAGGGCTGCGCCGACGCGTGGGCCGGGCAGATCGGCCTCGGCGTCGTCTCTCCAGGAAAGACCGCCGTCATCACCGGCTCCTCCCACGTCATCACCGGCCAGTCGGGCAACCCGCTCCACGGCGAAGGCTTCTTCGGCGGCTACACCGACGGCGTCATCCCCGGCCAATACACCTGCGAGGGCGGCCTCGTCTCCTCCGGTTCAGTGCTCAAGTGGTTCAAGGACAACTTCTGCCGGGACATCACCGGGGCCGCCGAGCGCCTCGGGATGAACCCCTACAAGATCCTCGATGAGCGCGTCGCCGACATCCCGGTCGGTTCGAACGGTCTCATCATCAACGAGTATTTCCAGGGCAACCGGACGCCCTACACCGATTCCAAGGCGCGCGGCATCATGTGGGGCCTTACCCTCGGCACGACGCCCGAGCAGGTGTACCACGCGATCGAAGAGGCGGTCTGCTTCGGCACCGCGCACGTCCTCAAGGCCTTCAAGGACGCGGGCTTCGCCTCGACCGAGCTCGTCGCCTGCGGCGGCGCAACGAAGTCGCGCGACTGGATGCAGATGCACTCGGACGTCACGGGCCTGCCTGTCACCCTCACCGAGGTCGGCGACGCGGTCGTGCTCGGCTCGTGCATGCTCGCCGCCGTCGGCGCGGGCCAGTACCAGTCCATCCAGGACGCCGCACGGAACATGGTCCGCGAGACCGCGCGCATCGAGCCCAGGCTCGAGGTTCACGAGGAATACCAGTTCTACCTCGAGAAGTACATGGAGACCTACCCGCGCATGCAGGAGCTCTCCCACCAGATGGTCGATCACCTCGCGTGAACGACCGGAAAGAGTAACGATATGTCTCAGGAATTGATCGAACAGGCGCTTGCGACGGCGACGGACACGAAGGACATCCTTTTCGGCGCCGACGTCCTCGGCCGGACCGGCGAGCTCTTCGCTCGCGTCTTCCCCGGCTCCCGCGTTCTCGTCGTCGCCGACGGCAACACCTTCGCCGCCGCGGGCGAGGAGGTCGTCGCCTCCCTCCGGGCCGCCGGCGTCGAGGCTGCCGAGGAACCCTATGTCTTCCCCGGAACGCCGACCTTGTACGCCGGATACGAGAACGTCGAGATCCTCCGCGAGCACATCCGCCCCCTCGAGAACACGATCGTGTGCTCGATCGCCTCCGGTACGCTCAATGACATCGCCAAGCTCGCCTCGGGCGAACTCGGACGAGAGTACATGAACGTGTGCACCGCTCCCTCCGTTGACGGCTACGCCTCCTTCGGCGCGTCGATCTCGCGCGACGGCTTCAAGATCACGCGCGACTGCCCGGCGCCCGCAGCCCTCGTTGCAGACCTGCGCGTCATCGCCGCCTCTCCGAAGCGCCTCATCGCCACCGGCTACGGCGATCTCATCGAGAAGATCCCCGCGGGCGCGGATTGGATCCTCGCCGACGAACTCGGCATCGAAGCGATCGACGACTACGTGTGGTCCCTCGTCCAAGGTCCGCTCCGCGAGGCGCTCGCCGACCCCGAGAAGATCGGGGAGGGTGACATCGAAGCGATCACCGGCCTCGCTGAGGGCAACATCATGTCGGGCCTCGCGATGCAGGCCGCCCAGTCGTCCCGACCCGCCTCGGGAGCAGGGCACCAGTTCTCGCACGTGTGGGAGATGGAAGGGCACGGCCTCGATTGGGAGCCCCCGCTTTCACACGGAATGAAGGTCGGCGTCGGCACGGTCGCGTCCTGCGCGATCTGGCAGGAGGCCCTCACGCTCGATGTCGAGGCGATCGACGTCGAAGCGGTCGTCGCCGCGGCCCCCAGTGACGAGGAGGTCGAAGCGAAGGTCCGTTCGCTGATGATCCCGCGGATCGCCGATGAGGCGGTCAAGCACACGGTGTTCAAGAATCTCCAGGGCGATGAGCTTCGCGCACGCCTCGCCGAGCTCAAGCGCGTGTGGCCGCGTCTCGTCGAGCGCGTCCGTCCCCAGCTCATTTCGCCGGAAGAAGCCGCCGAGCGACTCGAAAAGGTGGGCGCCCCCTTCCATCCCGAAATGATCGGTATCGACATGGCGCGCTTCCGCGAGACCCACATCAAGGCCCAGATGATTCGCTCGCGTTACACCATCCTCGACGCCCTCGTCGACATGGGCCTGCTCGACGCGGTCATCGAGAAGCTCTTCTCCCCGGAGGGTTACTGGGGGCGCCACCCCGGCGCTCGATCCTGAGCCGGCCGGGCGGGACTTCCGTTCACGCATCCCCGCCCCTTGGCCCCGCCTCGACGAGGCGGGGCCGCACCCCCTCCCGCGCCGACACCGGCATCCCCGCATTCCCACTCGAAGAGGACACCCCATGGTCAACGACGACCCCACGAACACCTACACCATCGGTCTCGACTTCGGCACGCTCTCCGTACGGGCCGCGGTCGTGCGCGTGAGCGACGGCGAAGTCCTTGCCGACGCCGTGCGCGAATACGCGACGCCGATCATGGACCGGACGCTCACCGTCGCGGGCGGTGCCGCGCTTCCTCCCGACTTCGCACTCCAAGTGCCTGGCGACTACCTCACCGCGATGCGCGAGGCCGTGCCCGATGCGATTCGGGCATCCGGGGTCGACGGCTCCCGCATCATCGGCATCGGTCTCGACTGCACCTCCGCCTCCGTCCTCACGACCGACGCCGAGGGTCGCCCGATGTGCGAGCAGCCTGAATTCGCTTCCGAGCCTCAGGCGTACCTCAAGCTGTGGAAGCACCACGGCGCCCAAGACCAAGCAGACCGGATCGTCGCCCTCGCGAAGGAGCGTGAAGAGGAATGGCTCTCCCGCTACGGCGGGATCCTCTCCTCCGAGATGCTCCTCCCGAAATCCCTCGAGCTCTTCGAACGAGCCCCCAAGCTCTACGCCGCAACCTCCGAGATCCTCGACCTCGTCGATTGGCTCACCTGGGTGCTCTCCGGCACGCTCGCCTATGCCGCCGGAGACTCCGGCTATAAGCGGATGTACCAGGACGGGAAGTACCCCGATCCGGATTTCCTCGAGGCGCTCGCGCCCGGCTTCGGGACGGTCTTCTCGGAAAAGATGCGCCACCCGATCATCCCGCTGGGCTCCTGCGTCGACGGTCTGCGGGAGGAATGGGCCATCGCCTTCGGCGTCCCTGCCGGGATCGCCGTCGCCGCCGGAAACATCGATGCTCACGTCCAATGCGTGTCCGTCGGCGCGATCTCCCCGGGTCAGCTCACCGGCATCCTCGGCACCTCCTCATGCTGGATCCTCCCCTCGGCGACCCTGGAGGCCGTGCCCGGCGTGTTCGGAGTCGTCGACGGCGGCGTGAGTGAGGGAGCCTGGGCCTATGAAGCAGGCCAATCCGCCGTCGGCGACATCTTCGCCTGGTTTGTCGATTCCTCAGTCCCAGCCTCCTACTTCGAAGAGGCTCACGCCCGCGGCGTATCGATTCACCGAGTCCTCGGCGAGCGCGCCGCCGAACAGAAAGTCGGGGAGCACGGCCTTATCGCCCTCGACTGGTGGAACGGGAATCGCTCGACCCTTGTCGATTCCCAGCTCTCCGGCCTCATGATCGGTCAGACGCTCCAAACGACCCCGGAGGACCAGTACCGCGCGCTCCTCGAGTCGACGGCCTTCGGCGCTCGTGTCATCATCGAGAATTTCGAAGCTCATGGCGTCCCCGTCGACGAGATCTTCATCGCAGGCGGGCTTCTCAAGGACTCCTTCCTCATGCAGATGTATGCCGACATCACGCGTCGTCCCCTCAAGACCGCCCGCACCCTCCAGGCCGGAGCCCATGGCTCCGCGATCTTCGCCGCGGTCGCGGCTGGCGCGTACGAGGACGTGGCCGCAGCAGCGGAGGCGATGGCTGGCGTGTCTGAGGTGTCCTATGTGCCGGACGAAGCGGCGGCGACGGCATACGATGCCCTGTACGCGCAGTACAGGAGGCTCTACGACCTCTTCGGTCGTGAACTCGACACGATGCACGGCCTCCGGCGTCTGCGGGCCGCAGCGCTCACCGAGAGCGCTCGCTGAAGGGGATGACACGCATCATGGACGGCGATCGCGAACTGCTGGTGCTCCGAGCGGCTCAGCTCTACTACTACGAGAACATGACGCAAGACGCGATCGCCGACCGGATGAGCTGCACGAGGTGGACGGTCGGCCGACTCCTCGAAGAGGCTCGCCAGTCGGGCATCGTGTCGATCACGATCAATCACCCGAGGGCGCGGGTCCGTGACCTCGAGAAGGAGATCATCGGCGTCTTCGGGATCTCCGAGGCGATCGTCGTGCGCGCACAGGAGTCGCAGGCCGCGACTGCGGCCCTTGTTGCCTCCGCGACGGCGGACTACATCACGGCATTGCGCCCGACCCCCCGTTCCCTCGGCATCGCCTGGGGCCGCTCGCTCACCGCGGTGGCCCGCGCGATGCCGGACGAGTGGACCTCCGGACTTGAGGTCTACCAGATGTACGGGGGGCTCGTCCGCTCGAACGACGACGAAGTCGCCGATTCAATCGGTCTGATGGCGCGGCGCGGTCACGGCGTCGGGCACATGATTCCCGCCCCGGCGATCGTCACCGATCCCGACCTCGGGATCCGATTGCGGCGCGAGCCCTCAGTCGCTTCAACCCTGGAGGCCGGGCCGAACTCTGATCTCGTCGTCTATTCGCCTGGGGTCCTCGAGCCGGAGTCCGTACTCGTCCGGTCCGGGTTCCTCACGGCGCGGGGTATGGACACGCTCCGTGACCTTGGCGCGGTCACGGATCTCTTCTCGCACTTCGTTGACGCCGAGGGGCGCCCGGTGTCCCAGGAGCTCGAGCACCGGACGATCGCCGTCACCCTCGATGCGGTGAGGAAGGCAAAGCGCACACTCGCGATCGGTTCGGGGCCCGCCAAGGCCCGCCCCCTCGTCGTGTGCATGCGCTGCGGCATCGCGAAGTCGCTCATCGTTGATGAGGTCACCGCCCGGCTCATTCTCGAGACGGCCGCTTCGGAGTGAATCCCACCGCGCTGCGCCGGCGTCGCCCCTCGTGCACGGCGAAGGCGGCCGCGAACCTTTCGGTCCGCGGCCGCCTTTCCCTGTCGATCAGGGGTGCGAGTTCGTGGCTCGCCCGGCTCACTTGATGAAGCCGAGCTCCTTCACGGCGTCGTACTCCTCCTGGAGGGCCTTGATGTTGTGATCGATGCCCGCCTGCGTGGCCTCGGAGATCTCGAGACCGTCGACGACCTGCCACTCGCCGCCATCGGAGGTGACGGGGAAGCCGTAGCACAGGCCCGCGGGGACGCCGTAGTGCGTGCCATCGGACATGATCGCGGAGGTCACCCACTCGCCCTCGGGGGTGCCGTGGATCCACGAGTACATGTGATCGATGGCGGCGTTGGCGGCGGAGGCGGCCGAGGACGCACCGCGCGCCTCGATGATCGCGGCGCCGCGCTTGGCGACGACCGGGCGGTAGGTCTCGGTGAGCCAGGCTTCGTCGACGAGCTCGGCGGCGGGCTTGCCGGCAACGGTCGCGTAGGAGACGTCCGGGTACTGGTCGGCGGAGTGATTGCCCCACACGACGAGGTTCTTGATGTCGGCGACGGCGGCACCGGTCTTGTGGGCGAGTTGGGCGACCGCACGGTTGTGGTCGAGGCGCATCATCGCGGTGAAGCGGGAGGCCGGGACGTCCGGAGCCGCGTTCTGCGCGATGGTCGCGTTCGTGTTCGCCGGGTTGCCGACGACGAGGATACGGACGTCATCGGCGGCGCCGTCGTTGATCGCCTTGCCCTGGGGGCCGAAGATGCCCGCGTTGGCCTCGAGGAGGTCGGCGCGCTCCATTCCCTGGCGGCGCGGCATCGCGCCGACGAGGTAGGCGACGTTCGTGCCCTCGAATGCCTTCGTCGCGTCGTCGAAGATGTCGACGCCCGCGAGGAGCGGGAAGGCGCAGTCGTCGAGTTCCATCGCGGTGCCCTCGGCGGCCTTGACGGCCTGGGGGATCTCGAGGAGGTGGAGCTTGACGGGGACATCGGGACCGAAAAGCTGACCGGAGGCGATGCGGAACAGGAGGGCGTATCCGATGTTGCCGGCGGCGCCGGTGACGGTGACGATGCGAGGTTCTGCCATGATGCGGCACTCCTTCTTGTCGAGGACGGCGCCGGATGTCGACGCCGACGTGGTGGCGGCTGCGCGCCGCTCACTCATGTCCTCAAGCCTAAGGGGCCGGGAGGGCCCGGGTAAGGGTATGCAGTCCCATATGCTCGTCGGGAGTGCGTGTGATCCGGGCCATGATTAGAGTTGAAGTCGCGCGTCGCAGGCCGTTTCGGCGCGCAGCGCCGGGTCGGGCGGACGATGAGGAACGAGGGCGGGGCATGGGCCGGAAGAAGGACGCGAAGAAGGCGAAGGCCGAGGAGAAGGCTCGCGCGAAAGCGGTTGAGCGCGCGAAGCGCATCGCCGAGGACGCGCGCGCGAAGAAGAAGGGCAAGGGAGGGAAGTCTGCGGCCTCGGCCCCGCTCGATGGTCCCGCGAAGGAGTGGGTCCGTGATCCGCGCGCAGCTCTCCAGGTCGGCCCTGATTTCACGCTCGACGCTTTCGTCCGCGATGCGACGCCGGGCTGGGAGGGCGATGAGGGGGAGGCCGTCAAGGCGCTCGAGCGCCGAGCGGAGGATTTCTCCGAGCTTCAGGAGCGCCTCTATGCGGCGTCGAAGGCGGGTGCTCGGGATGCGGTCCTCCTCATCATTCAGGGCCTCGACACCGCGGGCAAGGGCGGGATCGTCCGGCATGTCGTCGGCCAGGTTGATCCCCAGGGGATCGCGCTCACCGCTTTCAAGGCGCCGACCGAGGAGGAGCGCTCGCACGACTTCTTGTGGCGGGTGCGGCCTCGGCTTCCCAAGCCGGGCATGATCGGCGTTTTCGACCGGTCCCATTACGAGGATCTCCTCGTCCCGACGGCGGCCGCTTTCACAGGGCGCGCTTCCGAGTTCGCCGCCGATGAGGACGAGCTCAATCGCCGTTATCACGACATTTATGAGATGGAGGTCGAGGCGATCCGGGCGGGCGTGCGCATCGTCAAGGTCTGCCTCGTCGTCTCCTATGAGGAGCAGGGCGCCCGGCTCCTCGAACGCCTTGAGCGCCCCGACAAGCAGTGGAAGTTCTCGATGGGCGACCTCGACACGAGGGACGACTGGGCCGCCTATCAGCGGGCCTATTCGGAGGTCGTGGGCCGCACCTCGACGAGGGTCGCTCCTTGGTATGTCGTCCCTGCAGATCACAAGTGGTACGCGCGTCTGGCGGTCCAGGAGATCCTCGTGCGGACGCTCGAGGACATCGCGCCGCAATGGCCGCCCGCGGATTTCGATGTCGAGGCCGCGAAAGCGCGCTTGTCGCTCCAGTCCTCGCCGGAGGCGCTTCTCCCCCATCGTCATGAGCGCGCGGCCCAGGCGGCCGCGCCCGCGCTTGCGCCTACGGATTCGACGATCGCCGTGGAGCCGCTCGGGCCGATCGAGCGCTGAGTCTCGCCTTTCTTCCTCGTCCTTCGTCGGGGTGAAGGTTGAGCCCTGCGCGCCTTGGCACGCCCGGAGGCGTTCGGGACGCTCGTCACCATGGGACAGCAGAGATGATGCTCACTGCTGGCAAAGGTGATGCTCTCGGCGGACAGAGGTAATGCTCTCGGCGGACGGAGGTAATGCTCTCGGCGATGGGGGCTGAGCCTGGCTCGGGGCCTCACGAGCTCGGGCCTCACGAGCTCGGGCTTCACGCGTTGAGGGCCGGGCGGAAGGGAATCTTCCGACCGGCCCTCAGCATGCGAGGAGGACCTCAGGCGCGATTCGCGCGGTAGTACTCGATGAGCGCCTTCGTCGACTGGTCCTGAGCGGCGAGGGCGGACTCGTCGCCCTCGATCGCGGGAAGGATCTGGAGCGCGAGCACCTTTCCGAGCTCAACGCCCCACTGATCGAAGGAATCGATTCCCCACACGGCGCCCTGGACGAAGGTGATGTGCTCATACAGGGCGATGAGCTCGCCGAGGACGCGCGGCGTGAGGGAGGGGGCCATGATCGAGGTCGTCGGACGGTTCCCGGTGAAAACCCGCGCCGGGACGATCGCCTCGGGCGTTCCCTCGGCCCGGACCTCGTCGGAGGTCTTGCCGAAGGCGAGGGCCTTCGTCTGGGCGAGGAAGTTCGAGAGGAAGAGCTCGTGCATGTCCTTCTCGCCGTCCTTGAGCGGCCACGCCGGATTCGCGAAGGCGATGAAGTCGGCGGGGACCATGCGAGTGCCCTGGTGGATGAGCTGGTAGAAGGCGTGCTGTCCGTTCGTGCCCGGCTCACCCCAGAAGACCTCACCGGTCTCGTAGGTGACCGGGGCGCCGTCGCGGCGCACCGCTTTGCCGTTCGACTCCATCGTGAGCTGCTGGAGGTAGGCGGGGAAGCGGTGGAGGTACTGGGAGTACGGGAGGACCGCATGAGTGTCGGCGCCGAGGAAGTTCGAGTACCACACGTTGAGCAGGCCCATGAGGAGCGGAACGTTCTTTGCGGGGGCCGCGGTCGCGAAGTGCTCATCCATCGCGTGGAAGCCCGAGAGGAACTCCTCGAAGCCGTCCGGGCCGATCGCGATCGCGAGGGAAGTGCCGACGGCGGAGTCGACGGAGTAGCGGCCGCCGACCCACGACCAGAATCCGAAGGCGTTCTCAGGATCGATGCCGAAGGCGGCGACCTTGTCGAGGGCGGTCGACACGGCGACGAAGTGCTTGGCGATCGCCTCCTTCTCCCCCGCCTCATCCACCGCGAGGCCCCGTTCGCGCAGCGCGGAGAGGAACCATTCGCGGACGACCTTCGCGTTCGTGATCGTCTCGAGGGTCGTGAAGGTCTTCGAGGCGACGATGACGAGGGTCGTCTCCGGGTCGAGGCCCTTCGTCGTCTCACCCGCGTCGGTCGGATCGATGTTCGAGATGAAGCGGCACTCGAGGCCGTCGCGGACGAAGGGCTTGAGCGCCTCGTACGCCATGACGGGTCCGAGGTCGGAGCCGCCGATGCCGATGTTGACGATCGTCGAGACCGGCTTGCCGGTGATCCCGGTCCATTCGCCCGAGCGCACGCGGTCGGCGAAGTCATAGATCTTCGCGAGGACCTCGTGGACGTCGGCGATGACATCCTGGCCGTCGACGCTCAGCGAGTCCTCGGCGGGCCGGCGCAGAGCCGTGTGAAGGACGGCGCGGTCCTCCGTGACGTTGATGTGCTCGCCCGCGAGCATGCGATCGCGCAGATCGAGGACGCCCGTCTGCTCGGCGAGGGCGAGGAGTTCAGCGAGGACGGACTCGTCGATGAGGTTCTTCGAGAGGTCGACGTGGAGGTCGGCCGCCTCGCGCGACCAGCGGGCCGTCCTCGTCGGATCGGCCGCGAACCATGCGCGCAGGTCCGGGTCGAAGGCGTCGGCGCGGGCGTCGAGCGCCTCCCACGCGGGCGTCGTCATCGGGTCGATCGCCGGGATGTCGGTCATGATGCTCCTATTCGTGGAGGTGCGGGACGAAACGGTGGGACGGGGTCAGTCCTCGGCGGTCGCGATGGTGATCCGGGTCGCGGGGGTCCCGCAATCCTTCATCGACACGATCCGCTGAACGGGACTGAGTTCGCGCCACCACTGGTCGTAGGGGCGCCGGTTGAGATGGTCGAGGTCGTCGAACATGTCCTTGACGAGGCGCGCCTCGATCCTGTTGCCGACCTGGCCGATGTACACGCCCTCGGACTCGCCGCGCGTGAACTGGTTCTGGAGGTGCTCGAGGGCACGGTTCGCGAGCCTCGTCGCGAGGAGACGGTCGAAGGGGCTCGGCGCGCCGCCCTGCTGGAGGTGCCCGAGGGCGGAGTTGCGCACGTCGTAGGCGCCGCCGGACTCGGCCTCGTAGATCGAGGCGAGGAACTCCCGGTCGTAGAACTTCGAGACGGCCTCGTTGACGAGGACGAGGAAGAGGCGCCGGCCCCCGGCGAAACTCTCGACCATGCGGCGCGAGTCCTCGGCGATCGTCTCGAGGTCGACCTCGTCCTCATTGAGGTAGGAGTACTCGGCGCCCGAGGAGAGGGCCGACATGAGGGTGAGGTAGCCGCAGCGCCGGCCCATGATCTCGGCGACGAAGCAGCGCTTCGTCGCGGCAGCGGACTCCTTGATCCGGTCGAGGGCCCAGGTCGCGTTGTTGATCGCGGTGTCCGCTCCGATCGAGAGCTCGGAGCCGGGGAGGTTGTTATCGATCGAGGCGGGGACGAGGACGATCGGGATGCGGAAAGCGGGGTAGCGATCGCGCTCGTCCATCATCGCCTTGACGGCGAGGTAGGCGTTGAGGCCGCCGATGACGATGAGCGCGTCGAGGGAGTTGCGCTCGATCGCGCGGCCGAGGGAGTAGTACTCCTCGACCTCGGGGACTTCACGGCGGGTGCCGAGCTCCGCGCCGCCCTTGAAGGCCCAGCCCTCGACATCGGCCCAGGTGAGCTCCTCAACGTCGTTGTCCGCGAGGCCCCTCCACGATCCGCGGATGCCGAGCATCGTCCAGCCGCGGGCGATGCCGAGGCGGACGGCGACGCGTGCGGCGGTGTTCATGCCGGGGGCGAGGCCGCCGGCGTGAAGGACGCCGATGCGCTTGGGGGCGCCCGAGGGCTCGGGGGTGAGCTGGGGCGGGGTCGACAGGACGCGGTTGATCTCGACCATCGTCGTGAAGGAGACGCCGCGCGAAGCCTGGGCGGTTTCGAAATCGCCGGCCGCGATGTAGGTCTTCACCGCCCGCGTGTCCTGAACGGCCTTCATGAGGGGGATCCGGGTGACGCGGTTGTGGCGGACGCCGAGGATGCAGGGGACGTCCTCGGGGCCGGTCGACAGGATCTCTTGGACGGCCGCGTAGCCGAGGAGCGTCGACATCCAGCGGTCGTAGGCCGAGGGCGATCCGCCGCGCTGGACGTGGCCGAGGATCGTCACGCGGGCGTCCTCGCCGGTGCGCTCGGTGATCGTGTCGGCGATGTGCTGCGTCGTGAGGAGCTGGCCCTCGCGGTCGGTCGCGCCCTCGGCGACGAGGACGATCGATTCGCGGCGGCCGGCCTCGCGCCCGAGGCGGAGGTGCTCGGCGAGGTCGTCCTCCCATCCGGGGCCGACTGGATCCTCGGGGGTGAAGACGTAGTCGGCGCCTCCGGCGACGGCGGCCATGAGGGGGAGGTAGCCGCAGTGGCGGCCCATGACCTCGACGACGAAGGTCCGCTGATGGGAGGCCGCGGTGCTCGTGAGCTGATCGATCGCATCGACGATGCGGTGGAGCGCGGTGTCCGCGCCGATCGTCATGTCGGTGCCGACCATGTCGTTGTCGATCGATCCGACGAGGCCGACGACGATGAGGGCGGGGTGCTCGGCCGCCTCCTCGGGCGTGAGGACGCCCTCGTCGACGAGTTCGCTCATGTGCTGGGGCCATTCGCCGCGGAACTCGTCCGTGCCCGAAAGGGAGCCGTCGCCGCCGATGACGACGAGGCGGTCGATGCCGTTCGCGATGAGGTTGCGGGCGGCCGCGTGGCGGCCCGCGTACTCGCGGAACTCCGGGCAGCGCGCGGTGCCGATGACGGTGCCGCCCTCGGCGAGGATGCTCGAGACGTCGGACCAGTGGAGCTCCTTGACGGCGTCGCCGCCCTTGACCGCTCCGGCCCATCCTTCCATGACGGCGAAGGGCTTGGCGCCGACCGCGAGCGCGGTGCGCACGACGGAGCGGACCGCCGCGTTCATGCCCTGGGCGTCGCCGCCCGAGGTGAGGACGCCGATCCGGATGTCCCCTTCGGCGGCGATGACGTGATCGAGTTCCATGCCCTGACGCTCCGTTCTTCGGGTGCCCGTTTGACGCCGATCACGTCGATTCTATGGCGCGCGCCGCGCTCGGCTCCACCTCGCCCGGATTCGGCCCCGGCCTCGCCCCTGCCAAGGGGAGCGCCCCGTCCCGCACGGGGCGGAACGGGGCGCTGCGGAAGGGGCTCAGGCCCTCGGCGGGTGCTGAGCGGCGGAGGCGGCGAGCTCCTCGGGGCTCACGACGCCCTCGACGGAGACCTTGTCGAGGTAGGCCATGCCGTCGAAGGAGAGTTCGCGGGCGTTCTCCGGATCGCCCTCGTCGCCGATGCGGCCGTCGGCGAGTTTATCGACGACGATGGCGATCGCGCCGTCGCCGGTGACGTTCGTCGCCGTGCCGAAGGAGTCGAGGGCGATGTAGGTCGCGATCATGAGGGCGACCTGGGCGTCGTTGAAGCCGAGCATCGAGGAGAGGAGGCCGGTCGCGGCCATGATCGCGCCGCCGGGCACGCCGGGCGCGGCGACCATCGTGATGCCGAGCATGAAGACGAAGCCGACCCACTGCGCGGCCGAGACCTCGATGCCCTGGGTGAAGACGATCGCGAAGGCGAAGGCGAAGATCTTCGAGGTCGACCCCGCGAGGTGGATCGTCGCGCAGAGCGGGATCGTGAAGGAGGCGACGGCGTCGGAGACGCCGTTCTTCTTCGCCTGGCGCAGGGTGACGGGAATGGTCGCCGCCGAGGAGGAGGTGCCGAGGGCGGTGAGGTAGGCGGGCATCATCGTGAGGAGGGAGGTGATCGGGTTCTTCTTGCCGATCGCGCCCGCGACGAGGTACTGGGTGAGGAGGATGACGACCTCGAGGAGGAGGACGACGACGACGACCCTCACGAGGGTGCGCATGATGCTCCACGCCTCGCCGGTGTAGGTGAGGTTGAGGAAGATGCCGAAGATGTGGAGCGGGAGGAGCGGGATGATGATCTTCTCGATGAGCTTCGTGATGATCGCGCGGAACTCGATGAAGGCCTTGCGCAGGACGCCGCGCGGGACCATCGACAGGCCGATGCCGACGACGAAGGAGAGGAGGAGCGCGGTCATCACCTGGACGGGCGCGGGCATCTCGATCGTGAAGTAGGTTTCGAGGGCCGATCCGGGCTCCGCGACGTTCGCGAGCCCGCCGGAGAGGATGTGCGGGAAGGTGAGCGCGCAGACGAGGTAGGTGAGGAAGCCGGAGAAGAGCGTCGAGCCGTAGGCGATCGCGGCGGTGATGCCGAGCCACTTCCCGGCTCCGCGGCCGAGATCGGCGATCGCCGGGGTGACGAGGCCGATGATGATGAGCGGGATCGAGAAGGAGAGGAACTGGCTGAAGAGCGCGGAGAAGGTCGCGAAGATCCTGCCGACGGAGACGGGGACGAGGTGGGCGTCGCCGACCTTGAGCGATCCGAGCACGAGGGCGAGGACGATCGCCACGAGCACCCAGAAGAGGATGCCGCTCTTCTCAATGAACTTTCGCATATCTGATCCTGACGTGTGTGTGACCTGCGGGATGTTTCCAGCATGCCCACATCGGGCCGATTCTCGCGAAAACCCTTCCCGTCGATCCCACAATGCGAGACGCGCCCGGGACCGGGGCGCGAGCCCCTGTCCCGGGCGCTGCGAGTGATCGCGGATCCCGGAATCAGCCGAGGCGCGCGCTGAGGTCCTCGTCGAGGGCTTCGAGGAAGCCCTCGGTCGTGAGCCAGGGGGCGTCGGGATCGATGAGTCGCGCGAGGTCCTTCGTCATGCGGCCCGATTCGACGGTCGAGATGACGACCTTCTCGAGGGTGTGCGCGAAGGCGGTGACCTCGGGGGTGTGGTCGAGCTTGCCGCGGTGGGCGAGGCCGCGGGTCCAGGCGAAGATCGAGGCGATCGGGTTCGTCGAGGTCGCTTCG
This sequence comes from uncultured Schaalia sp., assembly GCA_964548945.1. GTDB lineage: Bacteria > Actinomycetota > Actinomycetes > Actinomycetales > Actinomycetaceae > Pauljensenia. Next base: position 10,330 of record CAZJTN010000002.1, on the reverse strand, counting down.
CCCTTCTGGTGGCGGCGGTAGTGGCGGGTGACGGTGCCGTGGGCGGCCTCGGCCTCCATCGTCCGGCCGTCGGGGGTGACGAGGACGGAGGTCATGAGGCCGAGGGAGCCGAAGCCCTGGGCGACCGTGTCGGACTGGACGTCGCCGTCGTAGTTCTTGCACGCCCACACGTAGCCGCCGCTCCATTTGAGCGAGGAGGCGACCATGTCGTCGATGAGGCGGTGCTCATAGGTGAGTCCGGCCGCGTGGAAGCGGTCCTTGTACTCGCGTTCGAAGACATCGGCGAAAATGTCCTTGAAGGCGCCGTCATAGGCTTTGAGGATCGTGTTCTTCGTCGAGAGGTAGACCGGGTAGTTGCGGTCGAGGCCGTATTCGAAGGAGGCGCGGGCGAAGTCGGCGATCGACTCGTTGAAGTTGTACATCCCCATGGTCACGCCCCCGCCCTCGGGCATGCGGATGACCTCGTGCTCGATCGGTTCGGAGCCGTCGTCGGGCGTGTAGGTGATCGTGATGGTGCCGGCGCCCGGGACTTTGAAGTCGGTCGCGCGGTACTGGTCGCCGAAGGCGTGCCGGCCGACGACGATGGGCTTCGTCCAGTGGGGGACGAGGCGCGGGATGTTGTCGATGATGATCGGCTCGCGGAAGACGACGCCGCCGAGGATGTTGCGGATCGTCCCGTTCGGCGACTTCCACATCTTCTTGAGGCCGAACTCTTCGACGCGGGCCTCATCGGGGGTGATGGTCGCGCACTTGATGCCGACGCCGTGCTCCTTGATCGCGTTCGCGGCGTCGATCGTCACCTGGTCGTCGGTCGCGTCGCGGTTCTGGATGGAGAGGTCGTAGTAGCGCAGGTCGAGATCGAGATAGGGGAAGATCAGGCGGTCCTTGATGAACTGCCAGATGATGCGGGTCATCTCATCGCCGTCGAGATCGACGACCGGCCCGGCGACCTTGATTTTCGACATGTGTCCTCCGAGTGTGGGGTTCGGGGGAGCCTCGCTCCCGCACGATTTATCTCGACATCGAGATTACTTGATTGTGCGCCCGAGCGCGGCCCGGTTTCAAGGGGAGACAGGACATCGCCTCGACGGGGCCGGGCCGGACATCACCGCAGGAGGAGTCGAGCCCCTCAGCCGATCCCCAGCGTCGCCGTGAAGGGCGAGAAGTACCACATCGCAAGCCCGATCCCCGAAAGAAGGGCGGCGTCCATCCAGCGGTTGCGCGAGGCGAACCACGGACGGCCGGGAATGAGGAGGCGCGCAATCGCCAGCGAGAGGAGCGTGCCGACGAGGAGGAGGACGGCCCGATGCGGGTGATCGAGGGCGGCGAGAAGCGCCGCCCCGAGGACGCCGCCGAGGGCGAGGGCCATCGTCGCCCACGTCCACCACTCGCGCCCCGTCGTCGCCACAGGCCTGTCGCTCATGCGCCCCAGCCTAACGGGTGCCTGAGCGATCACACCCGCGCCCGCTCCCCGCCGCCCGTCGCGGGGCTACGATGATCACGCGGCGCCACCCGTCGCGCACATTTTCACGTGTCTAAGGAGCCTCAGTGACTTCCCGTTACATCGTCGTCGGGCCAGAATCAGCGAATGCCGCTCACGAGGCGGCGGACGACCTCGCCGCAGCTCTCGCCGGACGCGGGACCTTCGCCCGTGTGAGCGCCCTCGAGGGAGTCGACCCCAGGACCGCCGCCGTCTCCCCCGCCTCGGCCCTCCCGAGCGCCCTCGAGGCCGTGCGCGCCGCCGACGCCGAGTTCGTCCTCATCGACGGCGTCGACGGGATCGATGCGCGGACCTTCGACGCGATCGGGTGGAACCTCGAGATCGGCGCCTCCGCCCAGGCCGGCGTCGTCCTCGTCCTCGATGCCGAGGGCCGGCCCGCCGAGCTCCTCGACGAGGAGATCCGCGTCTTCGCCGAGCGCGCCCACGACCGCGGAGCCGAACTCGCCGCCGTCGCCCTGCCCGCGGGCATCGCCGCGGAGGTGAGCGCAGCGCCCCTCATCCTCCCGCTCCCCCTCACCGAGGGCGCACTCGACGCCCTCCTCGCCGCGCCGGCGCCGAGCGCCGTCACCCCGCTCGCCTTCCAGGCCGAGCTCATCGAGCGTGCCCGCGCCGAGCGCAAGCGCATCGTCCTGCCCGAACCCGAGGACGACCGCGTCCTCCTCGCCGCCGCCGAGGTCCTCGCCCGCGGCATCGCCGAGATCACCCTCATCGGGGATGCCGGGGCCGTCGCCGAACGCGCCTCCGAGCTCGGCATCGACCTGTCCTCCGCGTCCGTCGTCTCGACCTCCGATCCGGAGCTCGTCGAGAAGTACGCGGCCGAGTTCGCGCGCCTGCGCGCGAAGAAGGGCGTCACCCTCGAGCAGGCGCGCGAGAAGATCCAGGACGTCTCCTACTTCGGCACGATGATGGTCCACATGGGCGACGCCGACGGCATGGTCTCGGGTGCCGCGCACACGACCGCGCACACGATCGTCCCCTCCTTCCAGGTCATCAAGACGGCCCCCGGCGTGTCGATCGTCTCCTCGATCTTCCTCATGCTCATGAAGGACCGGGTGTGGGCCTTCGGCGACTGCGCCGTCAACCCGAACCCGACTCCCGAGCAGCTCGCCGATATCGCGATCTCCTCCGCCCGAACCGCCGCCCGGTTCGGCGTTGAGCCGAAGGTCGCGATGCTCTCCTACTCGACGGGGACCTCCGGTTCCGGGCCCGATGTCGACGCGGTCGTCGAGGCGACCCGCATCGCCCGCGAGAAGGCCCCCGAGCTCGCGATCGAGGGCCCGATCCAGTTCGATGCCGCCGTCGACGAGGCGGTCGCCTCGAAGAAGCTCCCGGGCTCGCCGGTCGCCGGCCATGCGAGCGTCTTCGTCTTCCCCTCCCTCGAGGCGGGGAACATCGGCTACAAAGCGGTCCAGCGCTCCTCCGGTGCGGTCGCGGTCGGCCCGGTCCTCCAGGGCCTCAACAAGCCGGTGAACGACCTCTCGCGCGGCGCCCTCGTCGAGGACATCGTCAACACCGTCGCGCTCACGGCCGTCCAGGCCCAGGGCTGATCCGGGGGGCCGGGGGCGCCCCCCGGCCCCCGGCCCCCGGCCCCGCCCTCGTCCCCGCCCTCGTCCCGAGAGCATTACCTCTCAGCCGCGAAAGCATTACCTCTCCCGCGAAGACCTCGTCTCGCCCTTCATCGAAAGGCCCCCCGTGTCCCAGACCGTCCTCGTCATCAACTCCGGCTCCTCCTCCATCAAGTACCAGCTCGTCGATCCCGCCTCGGGCGAGGCGATCGCCAAGGGCATCGTCGAGCGCATCGGAGAAGCCGTCGGCAAGATCAAGCACACGTACAAGGGCGCCGACACCGTCCGTGAGATCCGGATCCCGGATCACGAGGACGGCATGCGCGAGATCCTCTCGCTCTTCGGCGTCAAGGGCCCCGCCCTCGCTGAGGCCGGCGTCGTCGCGGTCGGCCACCGGATCGTTCAGGGCGGCAAGTACTTCGACGGCCCCGCCCTCGTCACCGACGAGGTCCGCGACCTCATCGAGGAACTCAGCCCCCTCGCCCCCCTCCACAACCCCGCTCACCTCAAGGGCATCGACGTCGCGCGCGATCTCCTCCCCGATATCCCGCACGTCGTCGTCTTCGACACCGCCTTCTTCCACCAGCTCCCCGCCAAGGCCTACACCTACGCCCTCAACGCCGAGATCGCCGAGAAGTTCTCCGTCCGGCGCTACGGCGCTCACGGAACCTCGCACCAGTTCGTCTCCCAGGCCGTCGCCGAGTACCTCGGCCGCGACGACCTCAAGCAGATCGTCATGCACCTCGGCAACGGCGCCTCGGTCTCCGCGGTGAAGAACGGCAAGCCGATCGATACCTCAATGGGCCTCACCCCGCTCGAGGGCCTCATGATGGGCTCGCGCACCGGCGACATCGACCCGGCGGTCGTCTTCCACCTCGCCCGCCAGGGCGGGATGTCGATCGACGAGATCGACCACCTCTTCAACAAGGAATCCGGCATGAAGGGCCTCACGGGCCAGTCGGACATGCGCTCGGTGTGGGAGCTCATCCACGACGACTCCAACCCCGACGCCCAGGCCCAGGCCCGCCTCGCGATGGATGTCTACATCAACCGTCTCGTCAAGTACGTCGGTTCCTACGCGGCCGAACTCGGCGGCCTCGACGTCATCACCTTCACCGCCGGCATCGGCGAGAACGATTGGGATGTGCGCCGCGAGCTCGCCGAGGCCCTGGAGCCCTTCGGTGTGAAGATCGATCTCGAGAAGAACGACGGCCGCATCGGCGAGCCGCGCATCGTGTCGACCCCCGATTCGCGGGTCACCCTCCTCGTCTACCCGACGAATGAGGAGCTCGCGATCGCCCGCCAGGCGCTCACTCTCATCTGAGCGGATCACCGCCCGAGGGCGATCCTTGATGGCAGAAGAGGGCGGGCCCGGACTGAGTCCGGGCCCGCCCCGCCGTATTCGCCGGCCTTCGTGTCCTCACGGTGATTGCAGCAGCGCCACCCCACCGTTTTCCGACAAAGTCACCGGAAATATCCCGCGCACTCGTCGGAAAAGCGTGTATAAGCCCGCAGATGCACCACTTTCCGACGAAACCACCGGAAATATCCCGCACATTCGTCGGAAAACGGTGTGGGGAGCTGCGCCGGTCCGCGCCGCGGCCTCCGACAGCAGGCACCGCACCCCGCGCCACCCGCTCCCGGAATCGAAAGCGCCCCATCCCAGCGGCGTCGGGGATAATGAGTCCGACCCCGTAAGGAGGACCCGTGAACTTCCATTCGCTCTACGACCAGGGCTTCGCGCGCGTCGCCGCCGCGACGATCCCCGTCCACCCGGCCGACCCGGCCCGCAACGCCGAGGAAGTCGTCTCGATCGCCCGCGAGGCCTCCGACCAGGGGGTCGCCGTCCTCCTCCTGCCCGAATTGTGCCTGTCCGGGTACGCCATCGACGACTTCCTCCTCCAGGACGTCCTCCTCGACGAGGTCGACGCCGCGATCCACCGCGTTGCCGAAGCCTCCCTCGATCTCCTCCCGATCCTCATCGTCGGCGCGCCCGTGAGGGCGAACGCTTCGCTCTACAACTGCGCGATCGCCATTCATCGCGGGCGCATCCTCGCCGTCGTCCCCAAGCTCCATCTGCCGAACTACCGGGAGTTCTACGAGAAGCGGCACTTCGTCACACCGGGCGCAGCGACTCCCGTGCTCATCGACATCTCGAAGTGGAGCGCCGCTGACACCCCCTATGAGGAGTTCTCCCCCGAGTACGTCCAGCTCTCCTCCGCGCTCATCACAGTCACTGACGTGCCCGGTCTCACGGTCGCGATCGAGATCTGCGAGGACATGTGGGTTCCAGCGACCCCGAGCGCCTTCGCCGCCCTTCTCGGTGCGACCGTCATCGTCAACCCCTCGGCCTCCCCCATCACGGTCGGGCGAGCCGAGGACCGTCGTCTCCTCGTCCGCTCCGCCTCCTCGCGCCTCAACGCCGCCTACCTCTACTGCGCGGCCGGCGAGGGCGAATCGACGACCGACCTCGCCTGGGACGGTCAGACGATGATCTATGAGATGGGCGATCTCCTCGCCGAGGGCGAGCGCTTCATCCCGGGGGGCCGCACCCTCACGATCGCCGACGTCGACCTCGACCGGCTGACGACGGAACGCACGCGGCAGAACTCCTTCACGGACAACGCCGACTACGTGAACGCCGGCCGGGCTGACGCGCCATTCGCCCCCTTGTCCAGGGTCTCCGAAGTGGAGACGCGCCTCGATCCGCCGCGCACGGACCTCGGGCTCATGCGCCCCGTCGACCGTTTCCCCTTCGTCCCCGACGATCCGGCGCGCCTGGCCCAGGACTGCTACGAGGCCTACAACATCCAGGTGTCGGGGCTCGTCACGCGTCTGCGCGCGATCGGGAACCCGAAGGTCGTCATCGGCGTGTCGGGCGGCCTCGATTCGACGCATGCGCTCATCGTCGCCGCCCGTGCGATGGACCTGCTCGGGCGCCCGCGCACGGACATCCTCGCCTACACGATGCCGGGGTTCGCGACCTCGGAGGGGACGAAGTCGAACGCCCTCGAGCTCTGCGAATCCCTCGGCATCCCCTGCGAGACGATCGACATCACCCCGGCGGCGCGCCAGCTCCTCGCAGACCTCAAGCACCCCTACTCCGAGGGCGCCGACGCCTTCGACGTCACTTTCGAGAACGTCCAGGCGGGCCTGAGGACCGACTACCTCTTCCGGATCGCGAATCACCGCGGCGGCATCGTCCTGGGGACCGGTGACCTCTCCGAGCTCGCGCTCGGCTGGTGCACCTATGGCGTCGGGGACCAGATGAGCCACTACGCGGTGAACACGGGCGTCCCGAAGACGATGATCCAGCACCTCATCCGGTGGGTCGTCGCCTCCGGCCAGTTCTCGGCGCGGGCAGGCGAGGTCCTCACCCGGATCCTCGACCAGGAGATCTCCCCCGAGCTCGTCCCCGCCAAGCCCGGCGAGAAGATCCAGTCGACGCAGGACACGATCGGCCCCTACAACCTTCAGGACTTCACGCTGTTCCACGTGCTGCGCCGGGGCGCTCGTCCCTCGAAGATCGCCTTCCTCGCGGAGAAGGCGTGGTCGGACGCGGCGTCGGGACAATGGCCGGCGGGCTTCCCGGAGAAGGACCGCGTCGCCTACAGCCTCGAGGAGATCGTCAAGTGGGAGAGGCTCTTCCTCCGCCGCTTCTTCTCCCAGCAGTTCAAGCGTTCCGCCCTCCCGAACGGCCCGAAGGTCATGGCCGGCGGCTCGCTCTCTCCGCGCGGGGATTGGCGGATGCCCTCGGACGCTTCGGGCGCCCGCTGGATCGCCGAGCTCGAGCGCGCGGTCGCGGGGGTGCCGGGTTCGGGCGTTCCTGCTCCGGGGGACGAGGGCGGGGCCGCCTCCTTTGCGGGGGCGGCGAAGTGAGCGCCCTCGCCATCATCGGGCCGATCGCTTTCGGCCTTCTCGCGCTCCTCTACGGGATCCTCGCGCTCAAGGCTCGGGCGGGGACGCTCCCGCTCCGCTCGGCGATCGGCCTGCACAATCGCGAGCTCGAAGCCTCCGAGGAGGCCTGGGAGACCGGGCACCGGGCGGCGTGGCCGATCCTCGGGATGGCCGCGGCCGTCAGCGCTTTCCATGCGATCGGCTCCGTCATCGCGGGAGTGCTCATGGGCGAGGACGGGCGGGGCTTCCTCACCGCCCTCGTCGTGTCGGGGATCGTCGTGGTCCTCGCCCTGTGGTTCGTCGCCTCGGCGGCGGCCGTCAATGCGGTGAAGCGAATGGAGTAGGCGCGGTGCGGAGGTCTCGGCGAGGACGATGACGCCGCTGATCCTCAGCCCTGCGGATCCGGATCCGCCGGCCCCGTTCCTCCGACGCCCCCGCTTGCCTCCACCATCTCCGAAGGCATCGCGGGCACGACGGGCACGGGCGGCAGGAGTGTCGGGGCGGCCGAGGCCGCGACGGCGCGCCGGAGGAGGACTTCGGCCGGGCCCCGCGCGGACCCGCCCGCTTCCAGGGCCCCGCATGCGAGGGCGAGGAGCGTCCACACGCCGAGTGCGATCCCGGCTCCGGCGAGCGGGGAGACGCCGCGCACCCCGGCGAGGCCGAGGATGCCGAAGATCGCGATGAAGAGGAGGGTCTGCCCGAGGTAGGCGCTCATCGAGCGTTTCCCGACCGCGGCCAAGAGGTTTCGTATGCTGCCGAGTCGGGCGCGGGGCGGCCCGGCGAGGGCGATGAGGAGGGCGAGCCAGCCGATCGCCCCGACGAGACCGCCGAGCTCGTGAAGGGTCGCCGGGGCGGGAATGCTCGGTTCTGCGAGGCCGGAGGCGGCGAGCGCCTCGGGCGCGCCGAGGAGGGCCCCCGCACTGAGGCCGCCGAGGGCGCAGATTCCCAGGAGGCGGGCGTGGCGCTGGGGCGCCGAGACGATGTCGCTCGTCGCGAGGCGGGCGCCGATGATGACGGCGGGGATCACTTGGGAGAGGAGCGGCGTGAGGATCGTCGAGGGGATCCATGCGAGGAGGGAGAAGAGCGGATACGCCCAGCCGAGAATCGCGTCCATCCCCGGATCGAGGGTGTGCTCGCTGCCCGGGATCGTCATCCGCTCCGAGCCGAGGAGGGCGAGGAGCATGAGGGCCTGCTGGCCGATCGCGATCGCCCAGAGGATCTTCCACCTCCGCTTGACGAGGAGCCCGGCGAGGAGGACGGCGACGAGGGCGTAGGTCCCGATGATGTCGCCGAGGAAGAAGAGGGCGTGGACGGCGCCGAAGAGGAGCATCCACCATCCGCGCCTGCGCACGAGGGAGCGCCCGGCGTCCTCGGCCTCCCTTTCGATGCCCGCGAGCCAGCTCCCGCGCGCCTCCTCGCCGAGTCCGGGCGCCCGCGCGTCGAGCTCTCCGACCCGTGCGCGGATGTGCGCGTCGTGCCTGCGGATGATCATCGTCATGAGGCCGAAGCCGAAGAGGAGGGAGAAGAGCGGGTAGGCGCGGTGGTCGATGAGGAGTCCGCGGATGAGGATCCATATCTGGTCGGCAGTGCGCGGCTCGAGGGCCTCGGGGAAGAGATCCGTCCAGAAGGGGACGTTCGCGAGGGCGATGAGCGCGAGCATGAACCCGCGCGCGACATCGGGCGCGGGGTATCTCACGGAGTTCGTGCCGGTGAATGAAAGGGACATCACGAGCGACCCTAATGGGATCGGATCCGGGAGCACTATCGGGGAGGCCCCTGAGCGGCTCCCGATACGCGAGCGGAGTCGGCGCCGCGGGTGCGATTGGGCGCCCGGCGCGCCCCGGCTCCGCTTGCGGCTTCAGACGAGGAAGAGCCCGACGATCCACAGGCTCATCGCGACGAGGGCGGCGATGAGCTCGATGACGATCGACAGTCCGAGGGATTTCACGACCTCCATGGTCGCCGACATCGCTGCTTCGTGCCCGCCGAGGCGGCTGCGTTCGAGGAGGTAGACGGTTCCGACGGCTCCGAGGGCGAGGCCGAGGACGGGGACGAGGAACCATCCGAGGACGCCGACGCCGAGGGCGATGAGGAGGGTCGAGTTCGGCGTGCCCGAGGCGAGGAGGCGCTTTCCGGGGATGAGGTACTTGAGGACGGCCGCGGCGATGAGGACGAGGAGCGCGATGCCGGTGATCGTCCAGGCGGTGGTTCCCCCGATGACGATCGCCCAGATGATGAGGGCGATGCCGATGACGGCGCCCGAGGGGACGACCTGGACGACGGCCCCGATGAGGCCGACGACCATGGCGATTCCGACGAGGACGTCGACGATCGTCGTCATTCCCCTTCTCCTTCCTCAGCCTTTCTCAACGCGGCGTGGAAGCGGCCTCGGCCCGTCCCCCGGCGATGACGAGGGCCGCGAGGATCGCGAGGAGCCCCGCGACGGGGATCACCACCATGGCCGAGCGCAGCGTCGTCGCTTCGACGAGGATACCGACAAGGGGCGGGGCCGCGAGGAAGGCGACCCGGGAGAGCCAGGTGACGATCGTCAGACCGACGCCGGGGGCGAGGCCGGGCACGTCGTCGGCCGCGTTGTAGGCGATGGGGACGATGGAGGCGCAGCCGTAGCCGGTGAAGGCCATGCCGATGAGCGTGGAGGGGAGCGAGGGGGCGAGGACGGCGACTCCCATGCCGAGGGCGACGAATGCGCCGCCGAGGACGACGGTCCTCCTGTTTCCGAGCACTTCCATGAGGCGATCGGCGGTGAGGCGGCCGATCGCCTGGCTGGCGAGCATGACGACGAAGGCGGCGCCGGCGAGCGCGGCTTCCACCTCGAGGTAGTCGCGCATGTAGAGGGTCGACCACGTCGAAGTCGCGTCCTCCATGAGCATGCCGGCGATGGCGAGGACGGTGAGGGCGGCGACGACGGGCAGGGGCGGCGCAGCGACCGTGCGCACGCGCATCTCCGAGGGCGAGTCTCCGAGCGCGTCCTCGGTCGCGCCGAGGGCGTTGGCCTGGAGGAGGATCGGGTCGATCTCGCCGACCGCGGGATCGGCGCCGGGCAGGGCGAAGCGCAGGGCGACGAGGCCGACGGCGATGAAGACGAGGGCGGAGCCGAAGAGGTGGAGGCCGAGGGGGAGGTCGAGGGCGGTCGCGCCGATGCCCATGAGTCCGCCGAGCATCGCGCCGATCGACCACCCGGCGTGGAAGGAGTTGATGATCGGGCGGCCCATGAGGCGCTGGATGCGCAGCCCGTGGGCGTTCTGCCCGACGTCGGTCACGGCGTCGAAGCCGCCGCCGAAGAAGAAGAGGACGCAGAAGAGATCGGAAGAGCACACGTCTGAACTCCAGTCACCGCTCATTATCT
>CAZJTN010000001.1:7511-34987 GCA_964548945.1 uncultured Schaalia sp. | reverse complement strand
GCTCCTCCCCCGGTGAGTGTGAGCGCGCACATTCTTGTCCGGGCCGCGCGTGCCGCCCGAGGCGCGCCTCGGGCTCCCAGACGGGACTGTCGCGATCCGCGCGCCGAGCGAGGCGATCGACAAGACGACGATCGCGAGCATGACGAGGCGGGCAGGAGCCTCCCCGAGCCTCGCCGCCCAGGTGATCGAGGTGCGCAAGGGCACCGACTCGGCGAGCCACGCCGACGTCTCCGGCTCGGTCTGCGCAAGAATCGATCCATCGGGCCGGATGATCATCGAACGCCCCGTCGTCGAGGCCTGGATCGCCGCGCGAGAGAACTCCATCGCCCGAAAACGCAGGAGCTGCGCCTGCTGAGCGGACTCGGCCGAGGATCGGAAATGATAGTTGTTCGACGGCGTGATGATGAGCTCTCCGCCCATGCGCACCCCCTCGCCGATGACGGAGGAATACGCGGACTCGAAACAGATACCGACCGCCACCCGGATCCTCCGCGCATCGGCGAGGGGCACCGTCATGATCCCGGGATTCGTCGCCGCCGCCATATCGACATTGACCTGCGCGGCCTCCGTCGCAAGACGCGAGATGACGGAGCGGAAGGGAATGAACTCCCCGAAGGGCACGGGCTTCTGCTTCGCGTAGAGCTCTCCGGGAACGAGGCCGGAGCCCTCCTCCCACACGCCGAGCCAATTCCACCGCTTCCCGCCCTCGACGTTCGCAAAGCCGAAGAGGACCGGCGCACCGAGGGCGCCCGCCGCCGAATCGAGGGAACGCGCAACGATCGCCGACTCAGCGGGATCACGATCCGCCCCCGTCTCGCCCCACACGGCGAGGTCGACCCCTCCCCCGTCCTGCGCGAGCTCCTTCGAGACGCGCTCGTTATTGCCCGCGACCTTGCCCTCGACGGAGAAGGTCTGCGCACCGGGCAGCTCGACATCGCCCTGGACGACCCCGATCCTCACGGAGCCGGCCTCCTGGGCGAGGGGCAGGCGGAGGAAGGCGCACCCGGTGAAGACCCCGACGAGGACGAGGACGAGCCCCGCCCTCGTCCCGCCCCTCACGGACACAGGGCCCGAGGAGGCGGAGAATATGAGGCGGAGGGCGATCGCGAAGGCGGCGACGACGAAGGAGACGAGGACCTCCCCGCCCCAGGGCGCGAGCGTGCCGAGGGGCGAATCAACCTGGGGCATTGCGACATTGCCCCAAGGGAATCCCGACCACGGGTAGTGCGAGCGGAGCTGCTCGACGCCCACCCAGCTCAGTGGATAGGCGAGCATCCGCCCCCAGGGCCGGCGCGCCCACTCCCAGACCTCGAGGAGCTTGGCGGACAGCGCCCACAGGCACAGGGCGATGACCTGCGTCGCGGCGAGCGCAACCCATGGAAGCCAACCGCCCGTCGCGAGCGGCACCCAGGAGACGAGGGGCAACCACCAGGACGCCGCGAAGACCGCGGTGGAGGCGAGTGCCCGCCCGAGGCTCGAACGGTCGACGCGGGAGAAGAGCAGGGCGAGGGAGAGGATCGACATCGGCCACCACGACAGCTCCGGGAAGGCCGTGAACATCGCGAGCCCGCCGATCGCGCTGATCACGAGATCGACGAGGAGGCGCGGGGAGCTCACAGCGCCTGCCATGCCACCCCCGCGAATGAGGAGGTCACGGGCGGCCCGCGCCTTTCGGGCGAGCGCCGCGTCGTCGAGACCGCGGAGCTGGTCGAGCAGGTCGACGACCTGGCGGATCCAGCGGACGAAATCCCCGCCCTGCATCTGCGTATCCTCAACAGCAGTGGAGAGGGCGGCCCCGTTCGCCCACGCGAGGCAGGCGACGAGGAGGCCGGGATCGGGCTGCGGACCCGGCTCCAGGCCCGCAGCCCCCTCCGCCTCCCTCACCCTCGCGGCCGCCGCGAGGGTCTTCTCCCAGGCGCCGAGCAGGCCCCGGGGAATCCCACCCTCGGGGAGCGATCCGGGCTCCTCCTGGCGCGACTCGAAAACGCAGGTCGAAACGATCGCGGCGAACTCGGCGGCGCTCAGCCCCTCCCACGCACCCTCGGCGAGGGCCTCCATGACAACGAGATCACGCTCACCGAAGACACGGCGCAGCTGCTGGCCCCGTGCGGTCACGCGGTCGCCGTCGAGGAAGCCGAGCCCCTCAAGGACCGTGCACACCTTGTCGAAGCGCTTGGCGACCGAGTTCGTCCGCGAATCGACCCGCTCGAGGACGCCGCTGAGCTCACGATCGAGACGTGCCCACTCATGCCCGGCGCGCGCATGGCCCTCGCGTTCGGGGCAGCGATGGACCGGGTGGGCTCTCAGCGCCTTGTCGAGACGCTCGATCGAGGCGAGTCCGGGCGGAGCCTCGACCCGATCGGGCGCATCGAGAGAGCCCGAGCGCACGAGGCGGCGGAGTTCCTCCGAGATGCGGACGCGCTCCCTATTCCGTCGCAGCGCCGAGCCGCCCGGGATCGCGAGTCGGCCCACGCGCTTGACCGCGAGGCCCGACTCCGCCTGCCCGAGCGTGTGGAGCTTGCCGTCCGTTCCGATGACGAGCGTCGCAACGTGACCGATCGAGGTCTCCTCTTGGCGGGCGACGACCGCGTGGAGGAGGCGCCGGCCCCGACCGTAGGCGATGACGTCTCCGGGCGAGAGCGAGGCGAGGGCCTCGCCCGCGATGCGGCGCCGCTCCTGCTGGCGCGCCTTCGACTGGCGCTTCTGCGCGAGGGAGAGCTCGTCGCGAAGGCGGAAGTACTCGCGCGAGTCGCCCAGCTCGCAGCGCATCTCCCCCTCGAGGGCGTCGCGCCGCGCCTGGATCTCCTTGGAGCGCGTCGCCAGGCGCACGACCGCCCCATCGGCCTGGAACTGGGCGAAGGAGGTTTCCAGGACCTCGCGCGTGAGCGCGCGCGTCGAGTGATCGAGGAGGTTGACGACCATGTTGTACGTCGGGGCGAAGGCGGAGACGAGCGGGTAGGTCCGCTTCGAGGCGAGGGAGGCGAGCTCCTCGGGCTGGACCTGCCCCCGGTGGAGGACGATCGCGTGCCCCTCGGTGTCGATGCCGCGCCGACCGGCCCGCCCCGAAAGCTGGGTGTACTCCCCCGGAGTGATCCGTTCATGCTCGGCGCCGTTCCACTTCGTCAGCGTCTCGATGACGACCGAGCGGGCGGGCATGTTGATCCCGAGGGCGAGGGTCTCCGTCGCGTAGACCATCTTGATGAGACCGCGCGCGAAGAGGCGTTCAACGGTTTCTTTCATGAGGGGGAGCATCCCGGCGTGATGGGCCGCCACTCCCCTTTCCAGGCCGTTCGCCCAGGCCGCCACCCCGAGCACCCCGTAATCCTCCGGCGCGATCCTCTCGACCGCCCCATCGACGGCTTCTCGGATCTTCATGGCCTCCGCCGGCGTGGTGAGGACGATGCCCGCGCCGAGGACCTGCTCGACCGCGGCCTCGCAGCCCGCGCGCGAGAAGATGAAGGTGATCGTCGGAAGGAGATCGGCCCGCTCAAGGGCGATGAGGGTCGAGGCCCGCGACTCCCTGGGTGCACGGAGCGCGCCCGAGGCCCGCCAATTGCGACTCCCGCGCCCCGCCCTGTCCATCGTCTTCGGGGCGACCGCGGCGAGAAGCTCGGGATTGAGGCGCCCCGATGCCGGATCCGCACCGGGCGCATAGAGGTCGTAGAGCGTCCGCCCGACCATCATGTGCTGGTACAGGGGAACGGGCCGCACCTCGGAGACGACGACCTCGCATCCTCCCCGCACCTGCCCGATCCACCGTCCGAACTCCTCGGCGTTCGACACGGTCGCCGAAAGGGCAACGATCTGGGAGGGCGCGGGCAGGTGGATGATCACCTCTTCCCACACGGGCCCCCGGAAGCGGTCGGAGAGGTAGTGGACCTCGTCAAGGACGACGGAGTCGAGATCGTTGAGATCCGTTCCCGCGTAGATCATGTTCCTCAGCACCTCCGTCGTCATGACGACGACGCGGGCATCAGGATTGATCGAGGTGTCGCCCGTGAGGAGGCCGACCCCGTCTTCACCGAAGCGGGCACTGAGCTCGAGGTACTTCTGATTCGACAGGGCCTTGATCGGGGTCGTGTAGAAGCTCCGCTTCCCCTTGGTCCGCGCGAGGTGCGTCGCGAACTCTCCGACGACCGTCTTCCCCGCCCCCGTCGGCGCCGCGACGAGGACGCAGTCCCCGCCTTCGACGGCGTCCATGGCGCGGATCTGGAAAGCGTCGGGCATGAAGCCGAGGGTCCGGACGTAGGCGGCGCGCTCGCTGCGCTCCTGCCTCATCGCCTCCTTGAAGGCGGCCATCTTCTCGGCGGGGCTCATGTCCACAGCGTTCTCCTCCCCCGACTTAGCCTTCAGTCGTGCACGCGACTCCTCACGCGCGCGGCGCCGCTTCGGGCTCATTCCCCCTCCTCCGGTGCAGGCCCTGCCTCATCCCAGATCCGAAGAACCCTCCTCGCCCGTTCGCCCGCACGAGCCAGGGCCTCCTCCGGTCCGGAGCGCAGTCCCGGGGCGAGGTCGATGAGGAGGGCGCTGAACCAGTCCTCGTTCCACACGGGGATTCGGAGGCGGAGCGCATCGCCGTCAGGGAGGGCGCTCACCGCGTCGAATTCCTCGGCGACCCAGCGTTTGGAGGAATCGACGAGGATCTCCTCGACGCGTCCCGCTGTGCGCACCGGGCGCTCCCGCACCGCGATCCTCCCCTTCTCGAGGGCGAGTCCCTCGATGCGGCGCACCGCGAAGGTCCGTTCAGCCCCGGCCGTGCGGCACCAGCCGCGGAGCATCCAGGCTCCGGCGTCGAAACGAACCTCCCAGGGTTCGACGACCCGCTCCGAGCGCGCCCCGCGCGCGTCCGTGTACGTGAAGCTCACGGGCCTCCCCTTCGAGATCGCATCGGCGAGATCGTCGAGAAGATCAAGTCCCGGGGAATCGGAGTGGACGAGGAGCGGCGGATCGGCCTCCTCCCCGACGAGGGCCTTGACGGCGAGTGCGGTGCTCGGGATGCGACGGCGCAGATCCTCATCGAGATTCGGTTCCAGAGCGGCGAGGCCGACGAGGATCGCCTGCGCCTCGCGTCGGGTGAGCCGGGGAGGCAGGTCGAGGCCCATCGTCGATTCGATGCGCAGCTTGCCCTCGCGTTCGTAGAGGTCCCAGTCGATTTCGAAGGAGGAGCCGGGCAGGGAGTCGCCGACTGAACCGAGGGCTTCGACGTCCCTGAGGATCTGCCGCCTCGTCCGGTGGAAGTGGGCGGCGAGCCCGTCGACGGAGATGCCGGGATGATCGCCGATCCACGCGAGGAGGGAGAGGAGGCGGGCGATGGACACGGGGACGAGCTCAGGCATCGCTTCTCCCCCAGCTCGCGGCCGCCCGCAGGCGCTCGAGGAGCGCGTCGCGCAGCTCAACGGGATCACGGACGATGGCGTCCTCAGCCTCCGCGAGGATGCGCGAGATCCACTCCCCCGCTTCGCCGGGCTCGCCTCGGGCCTCGGTCCATCCGGAGGGCGCCGGACCGTCCGTTG
The DNA here is from genome assembly GCA_964548945.1 of uncultured Schaalia sp. Lineage (GTDB taxonomy): Bacteria > Actinomycetota > Actinomycetes > Actinomycetales > Actinomycetaceae > Pauljensenia. The sequence continues at coordinate 29,474 of CAZJTN010000001.1, read as the reverse complement.
TCACGGCGTGGGCGCGGATCCTCTCCGCTCCGCCCTTTCGGAGGAGGAGCCTGGGGGCGAGGAGGAGCGCGTCGAAGGGGTCTCCGGCTCCTTCGGGCTCCTGCTCCGCATCCCCGTCCTCGCCGAGGTAGTCGACCTCGGACTGAAAGCGTGAGAGGCGGAAGAGGCGCGCGGACTCGCGGTCGAGGTCGCGGCCCCACAGGTAGAGGGCACGACCGCGCACGACGAGGCGCCAGGGCTCGACGGCTCGGGCGAAATCGCCCTCGGCCGATGGATAGCGGAAGGAGACGATCCGGCGCCGTGCGATGGCCTCGGCGATGCTGGCAACGGCGTCGGCCCCTTCGAGTCCGAGGGCGAGGCGCAGCTCGGGCGCGTGAGCGTCCGTCGTCGCGGCGATCTTCGGGCCGATCGCGCCAGGATCCGCGTCGGCCCTTTGCCAGGCGCTCACCGCGAGGTGGATGAGGGCGAGGTCGAGGTCCTCAAGGGGGGCGCTCGGATGCGCGAAGGAGTCCGGCGAGACTCGATACGCCTCAATGGCGCCGGGCACGACCTCGAGGACGACGCCCGCATCCCGCAGGGCGTTCTTGTCGCGTTGGAACTGGGATTCGAAGGCCGACTCGGAGAGCCCCGCGTAACCGGGCAGGGCGCGCAGCGCCTGTTTCGTCCTCGGTCGCTCCGCCCTGAGCAGCTCCGTGAGCAGACCGAGCACCCTCGTGCTCGTTGGTACTCTCTCGTCCACGGGCTCAGCCTACGACCTGCGAGGACGCAGGCGCCGGCTCACAGGCGCGAGGCCTGGAGCTCCGTGACGATGATGCCGCGCGCGCCGGCCTCGTGGAGGCGGTCCATGACGAGGTTGACGCCCTCGGAGGGGACCATGACGCGCACTGCGCGCCACTCGGAGTTGAGGAGCGGGCTGATCGTCGGCGAATCGAAACCGGGGGCGATCTCAATCGTCCGCGCGAGGTCCTCCTCGCGGACGTTGAAATCGACGATCACATAGGCGCGCGCCACCTGGACGCCTTCGAGCCTGCGGTCGAGGGTCGCGAGAGCGGGGTCGTCGCGCAACTCCTCGCGCGTGATGAGGACGGCCTCGGAGGTGAGGAGCGGATCGCCGAAAACCTCGAGGCCGGCCGCCTTGAGGGTCGAGCCGGTCTCGACGACGTCCGCGATGAGATCGGCGACGCCGAGGCGGACCGAGGACTCGACCGCGCCGTCGAGGTGAACGACCTCGGCCTCGACCCCGTGATCGAGGAGATAGGTGCGGACGAGGTGATCGTAGGAGGCGCCGACGCGCTTGCCCGCGATGTCCTCCAGAGCGCGCATCGTCCCCGTCGGTGCGGCGAAGCGGAAGGTCGAACGGGCGAATCCGAGCGCCCGGTGCTCGACCGCCCTCGTCGCGGAATCGAGGAGGAGGTCACGGCCGGTGATCCCGGCGTGGATCGACCCGGAGCCGACGTAGACGGCGATATCGCGGGGCCTGAGGAAGAAGAGCTCAACGCCGTTCTCAGGGTCGGTGAGGACGAGTTCGCGGCCCCGCCTCCGCGTGCGGTAGCCCGCTTCGGCGAGGAGAGCGATGGCCGGTTCGGAGAGGGAGCCCTTGTTCGGGACTGCGATGCGGAGCATGTGTTCCTCAGAGGTGGCGGTAGACGTCGTCGAGGGTGAGGCCCTTGGCGATCATCATCACCTGGGCGTGGTAGAGGAGCTGGGAGATCTCGAGCGCGCAGTCGTCGAGGCTCTCGTACTCGGCGGCCATCCACACCTCGCCGGCCTCCTCGACGATCTTCTTGCCGATCGCATGAATGCCCTTGTCGAGTTCCGCGACCGTGCCCGACCCCTCGGGGCGGGTCTGGGCCTTCTCGGACAGTTCGGCGAAGAGGTTCTCGAATGTAGTCACGGGGCCACTGTAGTGAGCCGCACGCCCTGCGGGCGAACCCGGCCGCCACGCGGACCTCCGCGCGGCGGCCCGGCCCTTACTCCGCGTAGTCGTTCGTCATGACCTCGGCGGCGTCAACGGGTCCTTCGAGGAGCCCGGGGATCGTCTCAAGGAATTCGCACATCGCCGTCCACACGGCCGCGTCCTGCACGGGGCTCACGCTCCCATCGGCGGAGGTGAAGAGGGGGACGGTCGCCTCAAGGACTGCCTTCGCATTGCTCCTCGTCGTCTCGTCGCTCAGCGACTCGTCCCAGGCGCGCGTCACCTCCAAGGCGTGAGCGGGATCCTCGACGACGGAGGCGATCCCCGCGCTCAAGGCCCCCACCGCGGCCCGTGCGAGCTCGGGATGGGCGCTCGCCCACTCCCGCGTCGTGATGATCGAGGCGCCGACGAGCGGCGCGTCCGCGCCGAGCGGGATCGAGCGGACCTCGAGGCCGGCATTCGTCATCTGGACGAGGTCGTTGTTCGAGAAGCCGACAACGGCATCGACGCTCCCCTGGGCGATCGCGGCCTGCTGGGTGTACCCGATCGAGGAGATCGTCGCATCTGCGGCCGACAGGCCGCCCTCGGAGAGGGCCGCGAGGGTCGCGTACCAGTTCGAGCCGTATTCCCCGGGGATGCCGATCGTCGCCCCCTTGAGTTCGGCGAGGGTCTCGATCGGGGAGTCGGCCGGGACGATGACGACGCCCGGGTAGCTCCGGTAGTACGCGCCGATCGAGACGAGGTCCATGCCCGAGGCGGCAGCGACGAGGGCCTCATCGCCCGAAGCGACGACCACGTCCTCGTCTCCGGCGAGGAGCGCGGTGAAGAGCCCCTCGTCGGAGCCGTGATGGCGGATCGTGGCGTCGAGGCCTTCGGCGGCGAAGAGGCCGTCATCCTTCGCGACGTAGGCCGGAGCGAATTGGACGTTCGGGATGTACGTGAGGCCGAGGGTGAGGGATTGAGCGCCTCCCGAGGCGGCGGATTCCGCGCCTGCGCCCTCGGAGGCGCAGGCGGTGAGGGCGAGGGCGGAGGCGGCTGCGAGGGCGAGGAGCCGGCGGGGCGAGCGTGTCATGGGATGTCCTTCACTGAGTGATCGTGTACTTGCTCGAGCGCTCAATGCGGTAGATCGCCGCGTAGACGAGGGTCGCGAGAAGGCAGAGGAGGAGGATCGTCACGAACATCCCGGCGGTGTCGACATTCGAGCGCGCCTGGGTGAGGACCTGACCGAGCCCCTCCCCTCCCATCACCATTTCCCCGACGACCGCGCCGGTCACCGACAGCGTGAAGCCGTTGCGGATCCCGGCGAGGATCGAAGGGGCGGCGAGGGGGATCTCCATCGCGAGGGCCATCGTCCACCCCGACGCCCCGTCGAGTTCCGCCGCCTCCACGACCTCCTGGTCGAGATGGCGCAGGCCGACCGTCGTCGAGACGAGGATCGGGAAGAACACGATGAGGGCGCACAGGACGGTGATCGACTCCAGCCCGTACCCGATCCAGAGGACGAGGAGCGGGGCGATGGCGATCGCGGGGAGCGCTTGAGTGGCGCCGAGGAAGGGCTCGACCGCCGCCGACACGATCGGCGAACGGTAGATGAGATACGCGAGGGGAAGGGCGACGAGCGCGCCGAGGAGCGAGCCCGCGAGGGCCTCCGTCGCCGTGACCGCCGTCCTGCGCCACAGCGAGCCCTGAGCCGCCATGGCGATGAAGCGCGTCCATGTGTCCGCCGGTGACGGCAGACGCCACGATTCGATGCCGGTGAGGCTCGTCGTCGCCCACCATCCCGCGAGGAGGATGAGGAGGAAGACGATCGGGGCGACGACGACCGTGCGACGGCGAAGTCGATGTCGGCGTGCCACCTTCAGCCCTTCCGGCACACGGGGAACGCGCGGCGCGGGCGCGCCGATGCGCGCCCTTCGCTCCTCCCATCCGGACTTTCACCGTCGGTATCGGAATTCCACCGATTCAGCCGCCCATGAGGGCGGGTCGCGGACTATCACCGCCGGCTCGGACTTTCACCGACCCCGGAGCCGAGACCATCATGCCACGGAATCGCGCCGACGACACCCCGGGGGTGACGCTCCCGAATCGTCAGTGCGTATGGCCGTCAGCGAGTGCGCGGAGCACCTCGATCTCGGCGTAGGCGTCCTCGGCTCTGAACACCGCTGAACCGGCGACGAAGTTCGTCGCTCCGGCCTCGGCGGCCCGCTCGATCGTCGCGCGCGAGACGCCGCCGTCGACCTGGACGGAGATTTCGAGTCCGGCCGCCCTGATCGCCTCGCGCGTGCGCGCGACCTTCGGGAGCATCGACTCGATGAAGGACTGCCCGCCGAAGCCGGGTTCGACGGTCATGACGAGGATCATGTCGAACTCGGAGAGGATGTCGACGAAGGGGGCGATGTCGGTTGCGGGTTTGAGTCCGAGGCCGACCTTCGAGCCGAGTCGGTGGAGCTCGCGGGCGAGCCGAAGCGGTGCGTGCGCCGCTTCGGCGTGGAAGGTCACCGAGGAGCAGCCGGCTTCCGCGTACGCGGGCGCCCAGCGGTCGGGATCCTCGATCATGAGGTGGGCGTCGACGGGGAGGATGTCGGCTGCGACGACCGCCTCGACGACGGGAAGCCCCCAGGAGAGATTGGGGACGAAGTGGTTATCCATGACGTCGACGTGGGCGACGTCCGCGCTCGCGATCTTCGCGAGTTCGCCCCGCAGATCGGAGATGTCGCAGTTGAGGATGGAGGGGGAGATCGTCGCGCTCATGATCGACATCGTAGCGGGGAGCGGGCCCGCATTCGGCCCGCTCCCCGTCCCCTTCCGTCGGCTCAGAGGCGCCGAAGGGCGGCGATGAACATGAGATCGGTGCCGTGCCGGTGCTCCCACAGCTGGAGGGTCCGACCGGCTGCGCCCCCGATCCGTCCCGCCGTCGCAGGGATCGCCAGGGGCTCGGGCGCGAGGCCTTCGCCGATCGCGACCGTATCGAGGAGCTCGACTCCGCCGCCTTCCAAGAGCCGGGAGACCTGCTCGATCGTCTCGGCGGGATGGGGCGAGCACGTGATGTAGGTGAGGACGCCCCCGGGCCGAAGCAGCTCGAGCGCGCGCTCGAGGAGCTCGCCCTGGAGGAGCACGAGATCGGCGAGATCTGATTCCTCCCTCCGCCACCTCGATTCGGGTCGGCGCCTGAGGGAGCCCATTCCCGTGCACGGCGCGTCGACGACGACGCGGTCGAAGGACGCGAGCGGCCACGCGGTCTTCGCCCCTCCGAAACGCCTCCCGTCCGAGGAGACGACGTCGACGTTGTCAAGGCGGCGACAGGCCCGCTCGACGAGGCGCGCCCGGTGGGGGTGGACTTCGTTCGCGGTGAGACGGGCCCCGCGCTCGCGGGCGAGGGCGCCGAGGAGGGAGGCCTTCCCACCCGGGCCGGCGCACAGATCGAGCCAGGAGGCGTCGGGCCCGTCGAGGGGCGCGCGTGCCGCGACGAGGGCTGCCAGCTGTGAGCCTTCGTCCTGAACACCGGCGAGGCCCTCGCGGATCGAGGGAAGGGCCGCCGGATCCCCGCTTTCGATGAGGACGGCGTACTCGTTCACCCTTCCCGGGGCGACCCGTGTGGAGAGGACCTCCTCGGCCTCGTCGGCGAGTTCGGCGGCGTCGACGAGTCCGGGGCGCGCGACGAGGGAGACGATCGGCGGGATGTTATCGCCCTCGAGGAGGGCGTCGAGTTCGTCGGTGCCAAGCCCGTGGACGCTGAGGGCGTCGGCGAAGGCGCGAACCATCCACTCCGGATGCGAGGTCTTCACGGCGAGGCGTGCGACCGGATCCTCGATCCCGTCGATCGCCGCGTCGATCGCGCCGGGCCCCTCCCTCGCGATCGAGCGGAGGACGGCGTTGACCATGCGGGAAGGCCCGTCCGTGAGGCGCGCCCGCGCGAGGTCGACGGAGGTCGCGACGGCCGCGTGATCCGGCACGCGCAGATCGAGGAGCTGGTGGGCGCCCATCCGAAGGAGGACGACGACCTCCGGGTCGAGTTCGGTGAGAGGGCGTGTGAGATGCCGGCCGAGGACCCAGTCGAGGCGCCCTCGCGCCCTCAGGGTCCCATTGACGAGTTCGGAGGCGAAAGCGGCGTCCCTCGCGTCGAGGCGCTCCTTCGCCCTCGCGGCCCTCAGGGCCTTCGTGAGCGCAAGGTTCGCGTAGGCGTCCTCCGTCTCGACGGCGAGGAGGACCTCGAAGGCGACGCGCCTCGCCGCGTCTGCTTCGCGCTTGGCGCGGTAGCCCGTGGAGTAGGGGCGGCTCATCGGCTCTCCCCTCCCCCGCCGAGCCGTGCGCCCTCGGGGAGGCGGGCCCCCCGCGCCCATGCGGCCGCGTCCATCCAGCCCTTTCCCGCCGGCGCGACCCTTCCGAGCCGGAGTGCGCCTGCGCGGCAGCCGACGAGGACTTCCGTCTTCGATGCGGCGACGACTCCGGGGGCGAGCCCCGGGGCCTCGACCGGCTCAGCGGCGTCGAGCTTGAGGCGCTGACCCGAGGGGAGAAGGGTCCAGGCCCCCGGGTTCGGCGTGACGGCGCGGATGCGCCGATCGGTCATCGAGGCGTCCTCCTCGAAGGTGACGAAGCCGTCCTCATGCGTGAGCCTCCGGGCCTTCGACGCGCCGGGATCGGACTCGTCCTGAGGGCGCGCACTCGCAGTCCCCGCTGCGATCGCATTGACGACCTCGAGGACCTGAGGCGCGCCGAGCTCGGCCATCCGCGCGAGGAGCTCACCGGAGGTTTCGCGGCCGATTCTCAGGGGAAGGCGCGAATAGACGGGCCCGGAGTCGAGCCCCTCCTCGAGGGCGAAGACCGTGGAGGCGGTCTCCTCATCCCCGGCGAGGATCGCCCATTGGACGGGCGCAGCGCCGCGCCAACGCGGAAGGTCGGAGAAGTGGAGGTTGATCCACCCCTGCGCGGGCATGTCGAGGACCTCGCGCGGGATGAGCGCCCCATAGGCGACGACGACGCCGAGATCGGCGTCGAGGCGCCGCAGGCGTTCGCGAAGTTCCTCATTCGCGAAGCCCGAGGCTTCGATGAGGGGGAGACCGGCCTGCGCGGCGAGAGCGGCGACCGGCGAGGGGACGAGGGCGCGACCGCGGCCCGAACGGGCGGGGGGCCTCGTGAGGACTGCCGCGATCTCATGCTCGGAGTCGATGAGGGCTCGAAGGACCGGGAGGGCGGGGGCGGGGGTTCCCGCGAAGACGATTCGCACCCGACCAGTCTAGCGTCGGGGCGCCTGCTCACCGGGCCCGGCTTGTCGCGCCCGCCGCGCACGGGGGCGGCTGCGCCGACAGGGGCGAGCGGATGGATCCTAGAAGAGCTCGGGCGGATTGACGGAGATTCTCACCGGCGCCAGCTTACGGGAGGATCGGTGCTGGATCGCCCCGCGGAGCCTGTCGAGGACCTCGGGCGCTTCTGGCCCCTCGGCGCGGACGAGGGCGCGAACCCGTGCGGCGGCCCCCTCGCTCTCGGGTCCCTCGGGCAGGGGGACCGTTCCGATGAGCTCCCCCATCGCGTCGTGGGCGACCGCCTGGACATCGGCCGGAGCCCCGTCGATCGCGATGAGCGTCGCGGCGGGGAAGTATCCGAGGGCGGCGCGCTCATCGAGGAGGCGCTGAGCGTAGTCGACGGGGTCGAATCGGATGAGCGCCTGCGCCATCGCGGGCTCGACTCCCCCGGCGATGAGGGCGGAGGCGCCGGGTCTGGCGAGGGCGAGCGCGTTGAACCATCGCCTCAGGGCCTCCTCGGGCGCCCAGAGCTCTGCGCGCCCGGCGATCGCCCGGGCGTCGAGGATGACGATCGCGGCGTAGCCGCCCTCGGCCTCGGGCTCGGCGCCCGGCGTCGCGACGACGATCCGGGGCTCGGAGGGGATGCGTCGGGTGATCTCCCGCGTTGAGGAGGAGACGAGGACGGAGGCAGCGGGCATCGCACGGGCGATCTCCTCGCCCGTCCGTTCCGATCCGACGCGCAGACTCCGAAGGGCGGTGCCCGAGCACTGCCGGCACCTCCACTCCCCTTGGGCCCGCAGGCACCATCGGCAGGAGGCGACCCCGGCCTCGTCCATCGCGAGCGGACCCGAGCAGGTCCCGCAGCGGGCGACCGCGCCGCAGCGTCGGCATGAGACGACGGGGGCGTACCCGGATGCCGCGACCTGGACGAGGACCGGGCCGGTCTCGAGGCCCTCGCGGATCGTCCGCAGCGCTCGCGCGGGGATCCGCATGCGCCCCCCCGGCCCTTCGGCGTCAGCGTCGGCCTCGTCGAGGACGCGGACCAGGGGTGCGAGGGCGCGCCGTCGCTCCGGCGTGTCGGCGAGGCCGACGGCCCACCCGGAGTCGACGAGCGCCTGGGCCTTGACGGATCGGGAGAAGGATCCGACGACGAGGGCGCAGCCCTCGAGGTGCGCTCGGGCGACGGCGACATCGAGCGCGTCGCAGCGCGGGGAGCGGCGTTCGCGCAAGCGGTCGTCCCCGTCGTCCCACACGATGACGAGCCCGAGGTCCTTCATCGGCGTCCACACCGCCGAGCGGGTCCCGACGACGACGCTCAGGGCGCCGCGCATCGCCTCGAGGTGGATCCGGTAACGCTCGGCGGGGCTCGATTCGGAGTCGACGAGGCCGACGCGCACGCCGAGCGCGGAGGCGAGCCCTGTCGATAGTCGCGTCGCGAGTGCGCTCGTCGCGACGACGAGGACGACTCCGCGTCCGGCCGAGACGCTCGCCCGCACGAGGTCGCAGAGGCGCTCGTCGCGGTTCGGTCCGAGCGCGGTCCACACGCTGCGGGGGGCCTCCCCCGCCTCGAGGTGGGCGAGGAGTGCGGGACCGAGCGGATTGTCCGCCCATGAGGAGTGCTCCGGCGGGGAGACCGCAGGTGCGGGAGGGACGGCGGCGGCGAGGACCTCCTTCTCCGTGGCCGCATGCCGCGCGGGAAGGGCGAGGGACAGGGTCTGCGAGAGGGTCGCGACATTGCGCTCCGCGATCCTGCGGGCGACGCTGAGGATGGGTGCGGTGAGGACGGGCGTTGCGGAGACGACCCTTTCGATCGGCGAGAGGCGGTGGAGCGGGGTGTCGGTGCGGACCTCGAGGACCCACCCGGACAGGAGCCGCCCCGCGAGGCGGATCCTCACGAGGACCCCGGGGCGCACCGCCGGGGCGAGAGCATCGGGGATCGCGTAGTCGAGGGGACGATCGAGATGGGCGAGGTCGATGTCGACGAGGACGCCCGCGACCCTCACAGGGGTCGGGGCGTCGGGCGCGAAGCCGTCGAGTGTCGCCTGTTCGTCCACTCCCCTATTGCATCACGGGCCCTGTGCGTTAGGAGACGCTCAGCCGAGCAGGGCGACGCCGTAGCCGGCGACGACCATCGCGAGGATGAGGAAGAGGACGAGGCCGGTGATCGCCCAATCGAGTCCCTGCGCGACGAAACGGCGCACCCCTTCGGGCGCGAGGATCGCGCCCTCGCGGATGTTGATCCTCGTGAGCCCCGCGAAGACGAGAGTCGTCGTGAGGGTGATGAGGAGGCACCAGGGGCACAGGACGTGGATGACGAAGTAGGACTGGAGGAAGAGCCAGTATGCGAAGCAGATCGCGACGAAGTACATGAGGTTCGCGCAGATCATGTACCACTTCGGGAAGCGCACCCCCGCGAAGACCGCGACCGAGATCGCGAGGACGACCGCCTCGAAGAGAATGCCGAGGAAGGCGTTGGGGAATCCGAGGACGCGGGCTTGGGGAGTGAGGGCGACCGTCGAGCAGGAGAGCACCTGGGAGACGTCGCAGGAGAAGGTCGCGCTCGAGTCCTTCGCGAGCTCCCACGCCTCGATCGAGAGGACGAAGGAGGCGAGGAGCCCGATGACTCCCGAGATCGCCATCTCGATGCTCGTCCGCCTCCGCCAGGCGAGATCGATGGGGGCGACGCGAGGGGCGCTCATGCGAGGGCGCCCTTCAGGGCGTCGACGCGGTTCGTTGCCTCCCAGGGGAAGCCCGGACGGCCGAAGTGTCCGTAGGCGCTCGTCTCCGTGTAGATCGGGCGGAGGAGGTCGAGGTCGGCGATCATCCCGGCCGGGCGCAGATCGAAGACCTCGCGGATCGCTTCGCCGATGCGAGCATCCGGGACGATGCCCGTTCCGAAGGTGTCGACGTAGAGCCCGACGGGGTTGGCACGTCCGATCGCATAGGCGAGCTGGAGTTCGCAGCGCCTCGCGAGTCCCGCGGCGACGACGTTCTTCGCCGCCCAGCGCGCCGCGTAGGCCGCCGAGCGGTCGACCTTCGAGGGATCCTTGCCCGAGAAGGCGCCGCCCCCGTGGCGCGCCATGCCCCCGTAGGTGTCGACGATGATCTTGCGGCCGGTGAGGCCGGCGTCCCCCGCGGGGCCGCCGATGACGAAACGGCCGGAGGGGTTGACGAGGACCTTCATGGCCCCGCGCTCGAGGTCGAGGCCGGCCTCATCGAGAACCGGGTCGATGACGAGGGCGCGAACCGCCTCCTCGATCTCGATGCGGCTCGCATTCTCGTCGTGCTGTGTCGACACGAGGACGGTGTCGACGCCGACCGGACGGCCGTCCTCGTAGGCGAGGGTGACCTGTGTCTTGCCGTCGGGGCGAAGCCCCCGGACGAGTCCTTCGTGACGCACCTCGGCGAGCCGCTTCGACAGACGATGGGCGAGCCAGATCGGTGCGGGCATGAGATCGGGGGTGTCATCGCAGGCGTACCCGAACATGATCCCCTGATCGCCGGCTCCCTGCCCGTCGCGCTCGTCGCGCGCAGAGCCCTCACGGGCCTCGAGGGCGTGATCGACGCCTCCCGCGATGTCGGGGCTCTGCTGATCGAGCGAGATCGAGACGCCGCAGGAGGCTCCGTCGAAGCCCATCCGCGAATCGTTGTAGCCGATCGTGAGAATCTCCTCGCGGACGATCTGCGGGATCTCGACGTAGGCCTCCGTCGTGACCTCGCCGGCGACGTGGACGAGCCCGGTCGTCACCATCGTTTCGACGGCGACTCGGGATGCCGGATCCTGTTCGAGGAGCGCATCGAGGATCGCATCGGAGATGCGGTCGCACACCTTGTCGGGATGGCCCTCGGTGACGGACTCCGAGGTGAAGAGCTGTCGCGATGAAGTCATTGCTTCACAGTAGCAAGCTTGTCTGCGATCCTGGAGACGAGCTCGCGCGCGACCTCGGTCTTCGTCCCCGAGCACGCGTCGAGGACCCGCCCCTCGGCATCGACGAAGACGACGGAGTTGTCGACGTCCCCGAAGCCGCGGCCCCCTCCGACCCGGTTGACGACGAGGAGATCGGCGCCCTTGCGGCGCGCCTTCTCGCGGCCGAGCTCGAGGACGCGCGCAGTGGACCCCGTTTCGGCGGCGAAGCCGACGAGCACCGCCGGCCGCTGCGCCGAGATCGACACCGCCTTGAGGATGTCCCTCGTCCGTTCGAGCTCGATGACCGGCGCATCCTGCGTCCGCGGATCCTTCTTGATCTTGTCCTCAGCCACGGTGACCGGACGGAAGTCGGCGATCGCGGCGGCCATGACGAGAACGTCGAGTCCGAGCAGACGGCCCATGACCGCGGCCTCGACCTCGGCCCCGGTGCCGGCGGCGACGACCTCGACGCCGTCCGGAAGATCGGCGAGAAGGGCCGATTCGATGTTCGAGGCGACGAGGTCGACCGACGCTCCGCTCGCCGCCGCGGCCCGGGCGATCTCAATGCCCTGACGGCCCGATGAGTGGTTCCCGATGAAGCGCACCGGGTCGATCGGCTCGCGGGTGCCGCCGGCGGTGACGAGGACGCGGGCGCCCTCGAGCGCCCGAGGCGCCGGGGCCTCGGTCCCGGCGAGGAGCTCGAGGGCGCGAGCGGCGATGATCTCGGGAGCGGGGAGACGACCGGGGCCGGAATCACCGGAGTTGAGGGCACCGTCCTCGGGATCGATGACGATTGCACCGCGCGAGCGGAGGACGGCGACGTTGTCCTGCGTGGCGGGATTCGTCCACATCCGCGTGTGCATCGCCGGAGAGAGGAGGATCCGACAGCCCGCGGCGAGGACCGTCGTCGTGAGGAGGTCGTCGGCGATGCCGGCCCGAAGGCGCGCGAGGAGGTCCGCGGTGGCCGGGGCGATGACGATGAGGTCCGCGATGCGCGCGAGCTCGACATGGTCGAAGCCGGGTTCATCACTGAGGCCGACGTTCACCCTGCGGCCCGTGAGTCCCTCCCATGTGGCGGCGCCGACGAAGTCGAGCGAACGGGGGGTCGGGACGACGCGGACGTCGCAGCCGGCGCGCATGAGTTCGCGTACGAGAATCGCCGCCTTGTAGGCGGCGATTCCGGCTCCGACTCCGACGACGACGACGGGGGCCACTCAGGCCCGCTCGTCGGCTTCGAGGGTGAGGAGGCCCTCGTTGATCTCCCGGAGGGCGATCGCGAGCGGCTTCTCATCGGGTTCGGTGTCGACGACCGGCCCGACGTATTGGATCATGTTCTGCTCGAGCTGGAGCTGGTACGAATTGATCTGCCGGGCGCGACGGGCCGCGAAGATCACGAGGGCGTACTTCGAGTCGACGTGCTCGAGAAGATCGTCGATCGGCGGGGACGTGATGCCTTCGGGCTGTGCGACGATTCCGGACATTGACTCCTCCTGATTCCCGTGGCGATGCTGCCACGAGCGGCCAGTTTACTCCAGGCCCATAACCCGGGCCAGCTCCGCGACCGTCTCCTCGACCTCGTCGTTCGTCACAGTGACGTCGAACTCCGATTCGGCGGCGAGCTCGACTCGCGCCGTTTCGAGCCTGCGCTCCCTCTCCTCGGGCGATTCCGTCCCCCTCCCGACGAGGCGCTCGACGAGCGCATCCCAGCTCGGGGGCGCGAGGAAGACGAAGAGCGCCTCGGGCATCGCACGCCGGACCTGGCGCGCCCCATCGAGGTCGATCTCGAGGAGGACGTGGCGCCCTTCGGCGAGCGCTTCCTCGACCGGTCCGCGCGGCGTGCCGTAGCGGTGGAGTCCGTGAACCGTCGCCCACTCGAGCATTCCGCCGCCGGCGATGAGTTCGTCAAAGCGCTCCTCGCTGAGGAAGCGGTAATGGACGCCGTCGACTTCACCGGGCCTGGGGGCACGAGTCGTTGCCGACACGGAGACGACGAGCTCGGGGTGCCGCTTCTTCAGCGCCTGAACGACGGTACCCTTCCCGACTGCCGTCGGGCCTGCGAGAACGGTGAGCCTGGGTGCGACCATGCCCCCACCCTAGCCACCGCCTGCGCGATCAGCCGAATCGCTCGATGAGCGCTTCGGACTGGACGTGCCCGAGTCCGCGAATGCGCCGCGTCTGCGCGATGCCGTACTCCTCCATGAGATTCGCCGCCGTCGTCACGCCGACCCGCGGGAGGGATTCGAGGAGCGCGAGCACGCGCATCTTCGCGATCGCCTCATCGGTTTCGGCGAGGGCGAGAACCTCGGAGAGGGACATCTCCTTGTTCTTCACCTTCGTCTTGATCTCAGCACGCCGACGCCTCGCGACGGTCGCCTTCTCGAGCGCCTCAGCGCGCTGCTGAGGGGTCAGTTGAGGTAGCGCCATTGCCGCCCACTCCTTCGCATGAGGTGTTACCTGCGGGAAGTGTATCGCCAAGATCACATCACGGTGCGGGGATTGGAGGGCGGGTTTCCTCACCGAGGAGGCCGCGGAGCGCGTCGGCGTAGGCGGCCCGCAGCGCCTCGGCATCCGGACCGGCCGAAAGGATCGCCCGTGAGGACGAGGCGAGGACGCGGGGGCGGACCGTGCCGAAGACGGCGTCGATCTCGGCGGGACCCGCACCCTGGGCGCCGACGCCCGGGGCGAGGATCGCGCCCTCGAGAGCGGCGAGGTCGATCCCGAGATCGCTGAGCGCGGATCCGACGGTCGCGCCCACAACGACACCAGCGGGTCCGAGCTCCTCGTGAGGGACGGAGGCGTTGAACTCGGCGAGCTCAGCGACGACGCGCGCCGCAACCGAACGCCCCCGCCCGTCGAGGGAGTGCTGGATCGCCGCTCCTTCCGGATTGGAGGTGAGGGCGAGGACGAACACCCCCCTCCCGGCCTGCGCGGCGAGCTCGAGAGCGGGACGGAGTGCGCCGACGCCGAGGTAGGGCGAGAGGGTGACGGCGTCCCCCGCGAGCGGCGAGCCCTCGGCGAGGTAGGCCTGCGCGTATCCCGCCATGGTCGAGCCGATGTCTCCCCGCTTCGCGTCGACGATGCACGGGGTGCCCGCCTGGCGGCACGCGTCGATCACCTCCTCGAGAACGGCGACGCCGCGCGAGCCGAAACGTTCGAAGAACGCGGACTGGGGCTTGAAGGCGCCGACGCTCCCGCCGAGCGCGGCGACAACGCCGAGGGAGAACTCCCGCAGGCCCTCGACGCTCACGGGCAGGCCCCACGCCGAAAGGAGCGAGGGCGCAGGGTCGATGCCGACGCACACCGGACCGTGCTCGCGCATCGATGCCGCGAGGCGATCACCGAAAGAGTGGGCGCTCATGCGCTCGCCCCCCGCCGGATCTCATCCCATTCCTGAAGCGAGCGGACCGCGTAGGCGCCGCGCAGACGGACCTCGATCGCTTGGACGGCCGCGTTGAAGGCCTGGAGCGTCGTGATGATCGTCTTGTCGTTCGAGGTCGCGGCCTGACGGATCTGATATCCGTCATGACGGTTCTCCGAGGTCTGGGGAGTATTGACGACCATGTCGATGTAGCCGTCCCTGATGAGGTCGACGACCGTCGGCTCGCCCTCGGGACCGCGGCCCTCGGAGGACTTGCGAACGACCTGCGCGTCGATGCCGTTGCGGCGCAGGACCGACGCCGTACCGGCCGTCGCGAGGATCGTGAATCCGAGCTCGCGCATGCGCGCGGCCGGGAAGACGATCGCCCGCTTGTCCGTATCGGCGATCGAGATGAAGACCGTCCCCTCGGTCGGCAGCTCGCCGAAGGCAGCGGACTGGGACTTCGCGAAGGCGGTCGGGAAGTCCCGGTCGATGCCCATGACCTCGCCGGTCGAGCGCATCTCCGGACCGAGGATCGTGTCGACCATGCCGCCGTCCGAGCGGCGGAATCGCCTGAAGGGCAAGACGGCCTCTTTCACGGAGATCGATCCGCTCTCTGGGATGAGGCGCGCGTCCTGGGCGGGCAGAACGCCCCGCTCGCGCAGGGAGGCGATGGAGTCGCCCACCTGGATGAGCGCGGCGGCTTTCGCGAGGGCGACGCCCGTCGCCTTCGACGCGAAGGGAACGGTGCGCGACGCCCTCGGGTTCGCCTCGATGACGTACAGCGTGTCGGAGAGGAGGGCGAACTGAATGTTGATGAGACCGCGGACGCCGACGCCGCGGGCGATCACCTCGGTCGAGGCGGTGATCCGCGCGAGTTCGCGCGCCGACAGGGTCATCGGCGGGAGGACGCACGCGGAGTCTCCCGAGTGGATGCCGGCCTCCTCGATGTGCTCCATGATCGCGCCCATGAAGAGCTCCTCGCCGTCGAAAAGCGCGTCGACGTCGATCTCGATCGCCGCGTCGAGGAAGCGGTCGATGAGGAGGGGCCCGCGTGAGAAGAGCGAGTCGATGTCGGGCCGGTCGAGGTAGTCGTCGAGGGCGCGCGAGTCGTTGACGATCTCCATACCGCGGCCTCCGAGGACGAAGCTCGGCCTCACGAGCACGGGGAAGCCGACCTTTTCGGCGACCGCGTGGACCTGGGAGGGCGTGTGCGCGACGTCGTGCGCGGGAGAGGGGCACTTCGCCTCGGCGAGGACCTTGCCGAACTCTTCGCGATCCTCGGCGAGTTCGATCGATTCGGGCGAGGTGCCGAGGATCGGGACTCCCGCTGCGGCGAGGTCTTCGGCGAGGGAGAGCGGCGTCTGGCCGCCGAGTTGGACGAGCATCCCGCGAACGGGCCCGGCCGCGCACTCGGCCCGATACACCTCGAGGACGTCTTCGAGGGTGAGGGGCTCGAAGTAGAGGCGATCGGACACGTCGTAGTCCGTGGAGACGGTCTCGGGATTGCAATTGATCATCACGGTCTCGAAGCGCTCGCGCAGCGCCATCGTCGCGTGGACGCAGGAGTAGTCGAACTCGATGCCCTGGCCGATCCGGTTCGGGCCCGCCCCGAGGATGATGACGGCCTCGCGCTCGCGCGGTGCGACCTCGGTTTCGAGGTCGTAGCTCGAGTAGTGGTAGGGCGTGCGCGCCGCGAACTCCGCCGAGCATGTGTCGACCGTCTTGTAGATCGGGTGGATCTCGAAGGCTCCGCGGACCTCGCGGACCGTCTTCTCCTCGAGGCGGCGCATATCGCCGATCTGCCGGTCGGAGAAGCCGTGCCGCTTCGCCTCTTCGAGGACGTCGCGGGTGAGCGCCGGTGCGGCGAGGATCCGGCCGGCGACCTCGTCGAGGAGGTAGAGCTGGTCGAGGAACCACGGGTCGATGCGCGTCGAGGCGAAGAGCTCCTCGAGGCTCGCGCCTCCGCGGATCGCGCGCTGGACCTGGACGAGTCGACCCTCGGTGGGCGTTGCCGCGGCCTCAACGAGGGCGCGGGTCTCCTCGGGAGTCGGGACGGGCGCCGACCAGTCGAATTGGACGCCGCCCTTGTCGATCGACCGGAGGGCCTTCTGGAGGGCCTCGGTGAAGTTGCGGCCGATCGCCATCGCTTCACCGACGGCCTTCATCGAGGTCGTGAGGGTCGGATCCGCCTGGGGGAACTTCTCGAAGGTGAACCGCGGGACCTTGACGACGACGTAGTCGAGCGTCGGCTCGAACGAGGCGGGGGTCGAGCCCGTGATGTCGTTCGGGATCTCGTCGAGGGTGTATCCGGTCGCGAGCTTGGCGGCGATCTTCGCGATCGGGAAGCCCGTCGCCTTCGACGCGAGGGCGGAGGAGCGCGACACGCGCGGGTTCATCTCGATGACGATGACGCGGCCGGTGTCCGGATCGACGGCGAACTGGATGTTGCAGCCGCCCGTGTCGACGCCGACGGCGCGGATGACGGCGATGCCGATGTCGCGCAGGCGCTGGAGTTCCCGGTCGGTGAGGGTGAGCGCGGGAGCGACCGTGATGGAGTCGCCGGTGTGGACGCCGACGGGGTCGACATTCTCGATCGAGCAGACGACGACGACATTGTCCGCCTTGTCGCGCATGAGCTCGAGCTCGTATTCCTTCCAGCCGAGGATCGACTCCTCGAGGAGGACCTCGGTGGTGATCGACGCGGCGAGGCCCTGGCCGGCGATGCGGTCGAGATCCTCGGGAGTGTAGGCGAAACCGGATCCGAGGCCGCCCATCGTGAAGGAGGGGCGCACGACGAGGGGGTAGCCGAGCTCGGCGGCGGCCGCGTGGCACTCTTCGAGGGTATGGGCGATGAGGGAGCGGGCGACTTCGGCGCCGCAGGCCTCGACGATCTCCTTGAACTCCTCGCGGTCCTCGCCCGCGCGGATCGCGTCGATCGACGCGCCGATGAGCTCGACGCCGTAGCGTTCGAGGACGCCGTTCTCGGCGAGCGCGACGGCCGTGTTGAGGGCGGTCTGACCGCCGAGGGTCGGCAGGAGCGCATCGGGGCGTTCCTTCGCGATGATCTCGGCGACGACCTCGGGGGTGATCGGCTCGACGTAGGTCGCGTCGGCGATCTCGGGGTCGGTCATGATCGTCGCGGGGTTCGAATTGACGAGGACGACGCGCAGGCCCTCCTCCTTGAGCACGCGGCAGGCCTGGGTGCCCGAGTAGTCGAATTCGCAGGCCTGGCCGATGACGATCGGCCCGGATCCGATGACGAGGACGGAGTGGAGGTCATTCCTTCTGGGCATCAGCGGGCGTCCTTGTCCTCCTCGAGCGAGGCGGCGGCCTTCGCGTCGAGGATCATGGAGACGAAACGGTCGAAGAGGTGCTCGCCGTCGTGGGGCCCGGCGGCGGCCTCGGGATGGTATTGGACGGAGAAGGCGGGGATGTCGAGGGCGCGCAGTCCTTCGACGACGCCGTCGTTGAGTCCGATGTGGCTCACCTCGACGCGGCCGTATCGCCCCTCATCGAAGGGCGCGACGGAGGCCTCGCCGAGCGGCGCGTCGACGGCGAAGCCGTGGTTGTGGGCGGTGATCTCAACGCGGCCGGTCGACAGATCCTTCACCGGCTGATTGACGCCTCGGTGCCCGAAGTCGAGCTTGTAGGTCCCGTATCCGAGGGCGCGTCCGAAGAGCTGGTGGCCGAAGCAGATCCCGAAATACGGGATGCCCGAGTCGAGGACGGCCCGCAAGAGGTCGATCTCATGATCGGCAGAGGCGGGGTCGCCGGGCCCGTTCGAGAAGAACACCCCGTCGGGACGGATCGCCTGGAGCTCCGCGAAGGTGATCGTGTTGGGGACGACGTGGACTTCGACTCCGCGGGCGGCGAGCTGCTCGGGCGTGCGCGACTTGATCCCGAGATCGACGGCGACGATCCGCGCGCGGGTCCGTCCCTGGGCGGGCACGACGTACTCGGCATCGGTGGAGACTTCTTGGGCGAGGGCGGCTCCCGACATCGCCGGCTGATCGAGGACGATGCGGACGAGGGCGTCCTTCACCTGCTCGCCGAGGTGCTCGGCGCCCGCCGGCAATGCATCCCCCGAGAAGATTCCCGCCCGCATTGCGCCGGCGGTGCGGATGTGACGGGTGAGGGCCCGCGTGTCGACCTCGGCGATGCCGACGATCCCCTGCTCGACGAGCTCGTCCTCGAGTTCGCGGCGCGAGCGCCAATTCGAGGCCCGCCTCGCGGGATCGCGGACGACGAAGCCGGACACCCAGATCCTCGAGGATTCCGGATCCTCATCATTGACGCCGGTGTTCCCGATGTGCGGGGCGGTCATCACGACGATCTGACGGTGGTAGGAGGGGTCGGTGAGCGTCTCCTGATAGCCGGTCATGCCGGTCGCGAAGACGATCTCGCCGAGGGTCCTCCCCCTCGCGCCCCAGGCGCGGCCGCGCATGACCGTGCCGTCCTCGAGCACGAGAAGCGCGATCTCGCTCGTCATCAGCGATCCTCCTTGGCGACGGGGGCGCCTTCGACGACGGTCGATGCGCCCTGGTGGAAGGTGTAGAGCACCTGTCCGGGCAATTCCATTCCCCGATAGGGCGTGTTCGTCGAGCGGGTCCATTGGGCGGACGGGTCGACGATGCGACGCACAGCCGGGTCGATGAGGGCGATGTTCGCGGGCGCACCGACTCCGATCCCACGGCCCTGGCTGCTCACGCGGCCGATCCGGGCCGGGGCGCTCGACAGGACGCGGGCAACGTCCGCCCAGGTCATCCGGCCCGTGTTCACCATCGTCTCGATGACGACCGGCAGCGCAGTCTCGAGCCCGGTCATGCCGAAGGCGCCGGCCTGCCACTCGCAGTCCTTCGATTCGAGGGGGTGGGGCGCGTGGTCGGTGCCGACGATGTCGATCGTCCCGTCGGCGAGGCCCTCGCGGACCGCTTCCACGTCTTCGGCGGTGCGCAGGGGCGGGTTCACCTTGTAGATCGGATCGTAGGTCGCGGCGAGCTCTTCTGTGAGGAGGAGGTGATGGGGGGTGACCTCGGCCGTGACGTCGACGCCCATGCGCTTGCCCCAGCGGATGAGATCGACCGAGCCCGCGGTCGACAGGTGGCAGACGTGGAGGCGGGAGCCGACATGCTTGGCGAGGAGGATGTCCCGGGCGATGATCGCCTCTTCTGCGACGGCCGGCCAGCCGGCGAGCCCGAGCTCGCCGGACAAGGGCGACTCGTTCATTTGGGCGCCGTCGGTGAGGAGGGGGTCCTGGGAGTGCTGGGCGACGACGCCGTCGAAGGCCTTGACGTACTCGAGGGCGCGGCGCATGAGCACCGGATCGGAGACGCACTTGCCGTCATCGGAGAAGACGCGGACGCGTGAACGCGAATTCGCCATCGCGCCCATCGCGGACAGGTGCTCACCGGCGAGCCCCTTGGTCACGGCTCCGACCGGGCGGACCTCGACCCATCCGGCTTCGCGTCCGATCTCCCACACCTGGTCGACGACTGAGGCCGTGTCGGCGACGGGGGTCGTGTTCGCCATCGCGTGAACGGCCGTGTAGCCGCCGACTGCTGCTGCACGGGTCCCGGTCTCGATGGTTTCGGCGTCCTCCTGGCCGGGCTGGCGCAGATGGGTGTGGAGGTCGACGAGTCCGGGCAGGGCGATGAGCCCGTCCGCTTCGATTCGTCGGGCTCGGGCAGCGCCCTCGCGCGCCTCGGCCCCGAGGGCGACGATCACGCCGTCTGCGAGGAGGATGTCGGTGCGGCCCGCGCCGAGGACGTCGGCCGCGGAGATGAACCAGGAGCGGGAGCTGTCAGTCACGGGTGGTCCCTTCGGGGGCGAGGAGGAGGTAGAGGGCGGCCATGCGGACGGATACGCCGTTGGCGACCTGCTCGACGACGACTGAGCGCGGTGAATCCGCCGCCTCGGCGCTGATCTCGAGGCCCCTGTTCATCGGGCCCGGGTGCATGACGATCGAGGTGTCGGGAAGGGCGGCGAATCGTTGACGGTCGAGGCCGTAGGCGGAGTGGTACTCCCCCGGCGAAGGGAAGAAGCCGCCTCCTGCAGCGCTCATGCGCTCGCGTTGGACGCGGAGCATCATCACCGCGTCCGGTTCGGTGCGCAGGGCGTGGTCGAAGTCGTAGTCGACCTCGCAGTTCCAGTGCTCGACGCCCACCGGCAGGAGCGTCGGAGGGGCGACGAGGGTGACGGAGGCGCCGAGGAGGGTGAGGAGGTCGACATTCGAACGTGCGACCCGGGAATGGAGGACGTCGCCGACGATGACGACGTGCGCGCCGGCGAGATCGCTTCCCGGTGCGAGGGGCTCGGCCTCGTGGCTTGCGGGATCGCGCCGGAAGTGGCGTCGCAGGGTCATCGCATCGAGGAGGGCCTGGGTGGGGTGCTGGTGGGTGCCGTCGCCCGCGTTGAGAACCGGGAGTTGCATCCATCCCGCGTGGGCGAGCCTGTGGGCCGCGCCCGAGGAGGAGTGCCGGACGACGACCGCGTCGGCGCCCATCGCCTGGAGCGTGAGGGCGGTGTCTTTGAGGGATTCGCCTTTGGAGACCGAGGAGCCCTTCGCGGAGAAATTGATGACGTCGGCCGACAGGCGCTTCGCGGCGGTTTCAAAGGAGAGGCGCGTGCGGGTGGAGTCCTCGAAGAAGAGGTTGACGACGGTACGGCCGTGGAGGGTCGGGAGCTTCTTCACGCGGCGCGACTGAGTCGCCGCCATCTGTTCGGCGGTGTCGAGGAGGAGGAGGGCTTCGCGGTAGTCGAGGTCGCGGATCGAGATGAGGTGGTCGAGGCTCATATCAGTCCCTCTTTCCGAGGAGGACCGCGTCGCGCCCGTCGGTCTCGTCGAGGAGGATCGTCACCGTCTCCTGGCGCGAGGTCGGGAGGTTCTTGCCGACGTAGTCGGGGCGGATCGGGAGTTCGCGGTGCCCGCGGTCGACGAGGACTGCGAGTTGGACGGCCCGGGCGCGGCCGATGCGCGAGAGGGCGTCGAGGGCTGCTTTGATGGTTCGGCCCGTGTAGAGGACGTCGTCGACGAGGACGATCGTGCGCCCGTCGATTCCGCCGGCGGGGACGAGGGTCTCCTGCGGGGCGCGCAGCGGCTGGCTCCCGAGGTCGTCTCGGTACATCGTCGTGTCGATGATCGCGAGATCCGGCCTGGGCCCCCCGAGATCGGCGATGCGCTCAACGAGGCGCTGCGCAAGCGTCGCGCCTCGGGTCGGAATGCCGGCGATGACGAGGTCGTCCGCGCCGCCGTTGCGTTCGATGATCTCGAAGGCGATGCGCGTCAGGGAGCGGGCGACGTCGTCTGCCCCGAGCACTTCCCTGCCCCTGCGGGCGCGATCGCCCTCAGTGTGCACTGATCCCATCGGATCTCCTTTCCCGCCTCTCCGGACGGTCCTTAAAGGATTGGTAGCGGGTTCAGCGTAGTCCCTTCACGCGATGATGTGCGAGGTCGTCCATGCTTTCTCCCGAGGTCGTCGTGGGAGTCACTCATTTCCGTCCCTCCGCCGAGACACTTCCCCCCGGGCCGAGACACTTCCCC
>CAZJTN010000001.1:0-7411 GCA_964548945.1 uncultured Schaalia sp. | reverse complement strand
CCCCCCGGGCCGAGACACTTCCCCTTTCGCTGAGAGCGTTCACTCTGCACAAGCGCTTCCCCTCACACTTGAGAGCGAAGCATCCACAGCACACGGCCAGCAGCGGGCTTTTCCACAGCAATACCTTCGCCGAGTATCCCCTGTCACAGGGTTGCCAAGACACTCCCGTCATGTCCGATGACTCTGGAAGAAGTACCGAAGGACCGAACAGAGACGCTGCGAGCATGGTCAAAGTCCGCCCTGGTCGCTACGCCGTGCTGGAGCCGGATCTTTCTCCTTGGGAGCAGCGGAAGCGAGTGCACCTCGAACGCGCCCGTGGCCGTATTGAGGCCGGGTCGGATGCATGTGCGGTCCTTCAAACCGCCGTGCTCATGCACGGCGGTTCCCTTCGATTCACGATTGAGCAGGCGCACATCAATACGAACTCGAAGGCCCGGTCCGCATGCGCGCCCGACGAATCACTCCGACTCCTCACTGCCCATGAACATCGTCTCCGACTCGACGAGCGGAGCATCGTTCATCACTGTCTGCCAATTGCCGACGAAGAAATCGTTGAGATCGAGGGGATTCGTGTCACGAACCTGCCAACGACCATTCTTCACGCAGCCCGCTTTCTCAGGCCCGATGAATCCGTGATCGCTGTCGATTCGCTCCTCGCCGTCGCCATCGGCCGAACCGAAGACTGGCGGAACGATCGTCACAGCCTCGCTGTGCAGGCAAGAGACTTTCTCGAGCCAATTATTGAGGCTCTCGCCGGGCTCCGAGGCAGACGAGGCGTTGCGCAAGCACGTTGGGTGCTCGGGCAAGCGAGCCCATTCGCCGAATCACCGCTTGAATCCAACGTTCGACGAATCGCCTTCGCGCTCGGTCATAGCGATGTGGAAGCTCAGCTTGAAGTTGCGACTGACGAAGGCATGAAGTGGTGCGACATCGGTATTGCACGGGTCAAAACGGTGTGGGAGTCGAACGGTGAAGTGAAATACGTGGGTGAAGACGGGCCTGCGAACCTTCTCAGAGAGGCTCGGCGCAGACAAGCACTCGAACGCTCCGGCTACAGGGTTGTCGACCTCACCAGTGCGCAGTCATGGGATACCGCGCATCTTGCTGCCTCATTGGCGACCCACGCTCCTCACGCTCTCCGACAACCCGTCGTCGGGCTGCTTACGAGGGCGGAACGGCTTCGCCTCTTCGGGGATAGCCGAATCCGGCGAATCTAAGGACTATGCCGCCCATTCCGCTTCGAGCAGGTGATTCACAGATCGGGCTTTCGTGTAGGCTCATCGCCCTTGGCGAGTGAATACGCCCTGTCGAGAAGGAGGAAGGAAGCGGAAGTGTCTCGGCCAAGGCGGAAGTGTCTCGGCAGAGGGGGAAGTATCTCGGAGGACGGGGGACGGCCCGATTGAGCGGGCCGCCCCCCGGCGTCTCAATAAGGAAAGGGCTCAGTACTCGTCGAGAAGCTCGTCGAGCTCCTCAAGATCCTCTGCCGACAGGGCGGCAACAGGAGCTGCCGGCTCCTCGACGCGCTCTGCGTCATCCTCGGCGGACAGCGCCTCCTCGGGAGAGGGTGAATCCGCTAGCGCGGACTCCTCCTCGTCGCTTTCGGAGCGGCGCGACCACGCGGGCGCCTCGAGATCCTTTCGGATCGCATCGAGGACGCCATTGACGAAGCTCGGGGAGGCATCGGTCGAGATCGACTTCACGATCGAGATCGCCTCGTCAATCGCGATGATCGGCGGCACATCCTCGCCATTCTCGAGCATCTCCCACACGGCGACACGCATGACCGCGAGATCGACGGCGGCGATCCGGTCGAGCCCGGGGGTCTTCGCCCGCGAGGAAATAAGGTCGTCGATGCGCCGAAGATTGTCGGCGACGCCCTCGACGATGCGCACGGAGTACTCCGGAAGGGGCGTCTCCGCGGCCGTGATGACGCGGCGCTGTCGGAGGATATCGCGGAGAACCTCCGGGTTGCGGCCCATGCCGCGCTGGTCGGCCTCGAAGACGACGTCGGCGGCGCGCTTGCGGGCCTTCGTCCGCGAGGTGAAGCGGAAGGCCTTCGACATCAGTCGGTGACGCGGCCGGAGTAGGAGCCGTCGCGGGTGTCAACCTTCACCCGGGTGCCCTCCTCCATGAAGAGGGGCACCTGGATCTCGAAGCCGGTCTCAAGGGTCGCGGGCTTCGTCCCGGCCGAGGAGCGGTCTCCCTGAAGGCCCGGCTCCGTATGCGTGATCTCGAGGACGACGGTGGCGGGGAGTTCGACGAAGAGCACCGTGCCGTCATGGAGGGAGACGATGACGTCCTGATTCTCCACCATGAAGTTCCTGGCGTTGCCGACGGTCTCACCGGGCACGTTGATCTGCTCGTAGGTCGACTGATCCATGAAGACGTAGTCGGCGCCATCCTGGTACAGGTACGTCATGTCGCGACGGTCGACGGTCGCGGTCTCGATCTTGATGCCCGCGTTGAAGGTCTTGTCGACGGTCTTGCCGGAGAGGATGTTCTTGATCTTCGTGCGCACGAAAGCCGGGCCCTTGCCGGGCTTGACGTGCTGGAACTCGACGACCTGCCACAGCTGGCCGTCGATCACCATGACGAGGCCGTTCTTCAGATCATTCGTCGTTGCCACGGGTGTACCTCAATCTCGGGGGTTCGGGGAATCGCCCGCCAGTCTACACGCACGTGCGACGGCCTCCGCGACCTCGCGAGGCGCCAGGCCCCCTGTCTCCACTGACGAATCCGCCACATCCGCGTACTTCGCGTGCAACTCGCGGATCATCCGGGTGAGCATCGCACGGGGAGCGCCCAGAGCGACCGACCTCGGCTTGTTCAGCCCCTCCCGGCGGGCGACCTCTGCCGTGTCAGCGACGAGCTCGACGACCCGCGCACCCGCCTCCTTCGCCTGAAGGAGGCGCGAGTGCGTATCCGGATCCGCGATCTGACTCGCCCCGAGGGTGACGATCGCACCGGGCGAGCAGAGCGCGAGAGCCGCAGCCTTGCGCCTGAGATCGGGCAGGCGAGGATCCCCGGCGATGACGAGCTCGGCGACCGTCCGACCGGATTCGCGGGCGACGAGCTCGTCCGCCTCGACGAGCGGCAGGGACATCGATTCGGCGAGAATCCGGCCGACGGCGGTCTTGCCGGATCCGGAGACTCCGAGGAGGACGAGGGCGGGAGCATCAGTCAACGGGGATCCCCGTTCTCCTCGCGGGTTCGACGAGCTCGTGCGGATCGATCCCGTGGACGACCGGGTTCCCGATTCCCTCGAGGAGGACGAAGCGCAGCCTCCCCGCCCGGACCTTCTTGTCGGAGAGCATGACCTCGAGGAGGGCGTCGAGGGAGGCGCCCGAGTAGGAGGTCGGCAGGCCCAACTTCGTGAAGGCCCGCACGTGGCGCTCGACCTCGTGCTCCTCCAGGAGGCCGCGCGCGGCGGCGAGTCGTGCGGCGAAGACGCAACCGACGGCGACAGCCTCGCCGTGGCGCCACCGGTAGCCCTCGCAGCGCTCGATCGCATGCGCGAGCGTGTGCCCGTAGTTGAGGATCTCCCGAAGCCCCGACTCCTCAAGGTCGGCCGAGACGACGCGCGCCTTGACGGCGATCGAGCGCTCGACGAGTTCTTCGAGGACCTCCGAGGCCGGATCGAGGAGCTCATCGGGCTCGCGCGATTCGATGATCCGGAGGATCGCCTCGTCCGCAATGAAGCCGCACTTGACGACCTCACCCATTCCGGCGAGGAGATCCTCCTCCGGGAGGGTGCCGAGCCGGTCGAGATCGCAGATGACGCGCAGCGGCGGATGGAATGAGCCGACGAGATTCTTCCCGGCGGCCGTGTTGATCCCCGTCTTGCCCCCGACCGCGGCGTCGACCATGCCGAGAAGCGTCGTGGGGATCGAGACGAGGTCGATCCCGCGGAGCCAGGTCGCGGCGACGAAGCCGGCCATGTCGGTCGTCGCTCCCCCGCCGAGCCCGATGATCGCATCGGCGCGTCCGAGCTTGAGCGTTCCGGCGAGATCCCACATCCTCGCGACGACCTCGAGAGTTTTCGCGGCCTCGCCCTCGGGATGGGAGGCGAGGGAGACGGACAGGCCCGAGCGGCGGAGCTCCTCCGCGAGCTCCTCGGCCGGGCCCCTCAGTGCCTCGGGGTGGACGAGGAGCGCTTTCGTCGCCTCCGGGCGGAGGGCGGAGCGCACCATCGATGCGGGGATCCCGCGCCCGATGAGGACCTCGTACTCCTTGGCGCCGCCGACCTCGACGCGTCTCCACTCAGCGCGCATGCGCACCGCGATCTTCCGCGCGACCTCCGAAGCGGGCCCGGAATCGGAGTGGATCCGCATGGTTTCGACCTCCCGGTAATAGGGTTCGCGATCGGCGCGCAGGCAACGCAGGACGCCGTCGGGATCCTCCTTGAGGAGAGGTCGGTGGGACTTCTTCTTCACGCGGCGCAAGAGCTCGTCATGATCGACATCGATCCGGACGACGCTCGCATCGGCGAGGAGCTCGCGCACTCTGGGGATCGTCACGGCGCCGCCTCCAAGCGAGATCACGGCCTTCATTCCGAGGGCCTTTTCGACGGCGCGGATCTCGCGTTCGCGGAATCCGGCTTCGCCCTCGTCGGCGAAAATCCGGGCGATGGGGACGCCCGCTTCCTCCTCGACGAGGGCGTCGGTGTCGACGTGGGGGACGCCGAGATGGAGCGCGAGGAGCCGGCCGACCTTCGACTTCCCCGCCCCGGGGAGGCCGACGAGGACGATCGGGAGTGCGAGCGCGCTCATGCCCGCGCCTCCACGGCCGCGAGGTAAGCGGCGAGGTTGCGGCGCATCTCGGAGACCGAATTGCCCCCCGCGTGCGCGAAGAGCGCGTCGGCGAGGACGAGGGCGACCTCGGCTTGGGCGATGACGGCCCCGGGAACGACCTGGCAGGTGTCGGAGCGCTGATGGAGGCCGCGAGCCTCCTCCCCCGTCGCGAGGTCGACGCTGCGCAGCGCGTGAGGGACGGTCGAGATCGGCTTGAAGGCGGCGCGCACGATGATCGCTTGCCCGTTCGAGGTGCCTCCCTCGATGCCGCCGGCCCGGTTCGACGTTCTCGTAAGGTGTCCGGTCCGGGAATCCTTGATGATCTCGTCGTGGGCGAGGGAGCCGGGGAGGGCGGCCTGGGCGAAGCCATCGCCGATCTCGACGCCCTTGACGGACTGGATCGACATGAGGGCCGCAGCCAGACGCGTATCGAGGCGCCGATCGGCGGCGACGTGGGTGCCGAGCCCGACGGGAACCCCCCAGGCGACGACCTCGGCGACTCCGCCGATCGTGTCCCCCGCCTTCTTCGTCTCGTCGATGAGGGCGATGAAGGCGTTCTCGAGGGCGGGATCGAGGGTCCGCATCGGGGAGGCGTCGAGCGCCTCGAGGTCGTCGGGCCCCGGGAGGACGGGCTCGGATGCCCGGAGGGGGCCGACGGCGAGGACGTGGCTGAGGATCCTGATGCCGGCGACTTGCTCGAGGATCGCCTCCGCGATGGCGCCGAGGGCGACGCGCGCGGCGGTCTCCCTCGCGCTCGCGCGCTCGAGGACGGGGCGAGCCTCCGGGAGGTCGTAGGAGAGCATCCCCGCGAGATCGGCGTGACCGGGACGGGGGCGCGTGAGAGGGCGGTTGCGCGCGATCTCCCGCTCATCGCCCGTCCCGGCGTCGATGAGGAGGGCCGCGGGATCGACCGGGTCGGGCGACATCACGGTCTGCCACTTCGGCCACTCGGAGTTGGCGATCTCAACGGCGATCGGGGCGCCCGTCGTGAGTCCGTGGCGGACGCCGCCGATGATGCGCACAAGGTCCTTCTCGAAGGACTGGCGCGCTCCCCTGCCGTGGCCGAGTCGGCGCCTGGCGAGCGCCTTCGCGAGGTCATCGGTCGTCAGCCGGACGCCCTGCGGCGCGCCGTCGACAAGGGCGACGAGGGCGGGTCCGTGGGATTCGCCTGCGGTCATCCATCTCAGCATGCGTCCAGTCTCCCACAGGCTCCCGGCCTCGCCGGGGCGGCGTTCACCGTCGCGCGGACAGGGGCGGGCCTCAGAGCCGCACCTCGAATCCGGCTTCGGAGAGTGCGGCCTTCGCCTCCGAGATCGCGACCTTCCCGAAGTGGAAGACGGAGGCGGCGAGGATCGCATCGGCACCCGTGCGCGCGGCGTCCACGAAGTGCTCGACCGCGCCCGCGCCGCCGGAGGCGATGAGGGGGACGGAGATCTCGGCGCGGAAGAGGCCGAGCATCTCCAGGTCGAAACCCTCGCGCACGCCGTCGGCGTCCATCGAGTTCAGGAGGATCTCTCCCGCGCCGAGTGAGGCCGCTCGACGCGCCCACTCGAGCGCGTCGATGCCCGTTGACCTCTTCCCCCCGTGGGTCGTCACCTCGAAACCGGACTCGGTGCGCACACCTTCGGGGCAGCGGCGCGCATCAACGGACAGGACGATCACCTGGTCGCCGAAACGGTCGGCGACACGGGTGAGGAGCTCGGGCTCTCCGATCGCGGCGGTGTTGATCCCGACCTTGTCGGCGCCGTGCGCGAGGAGCCGGGCGACGTCGTCGACGGAGCGGACCCCGCCGCCGACGGTGAGGGGGACGAAGACCTCTTCGGCGGTGCGCGAGACGACGTCGAGCATCGTCGCGCGTCCCTGCGCCGATGCCGAGACGTCGAGGAAGGTGATCTCGTCGGCGCCCTCGGCGCCGTAGCGGCGGGCGAGCTCGACGGGGTCGCCCGCGTCGCGGAGGTTCTCGAAGTTCACGCCCTTGACGACGCGTCCGGCGTCGACGTCGAGGCAGGGGATGATGCGCAGGGCCACGGTCATGGCCCGATCCTACGTCCGGGCGGCGCCCGCGCCGTCTTTTCCGTCTCAGGAAGCGGAGGCGGCCGCGTCGGCCGGGCCCGCGCTCCCCGCCGAGCTCGGGCCGTCCGCATCGGCCGCGTCCGTGGCGGGCTCGGTTCCGAGGATGTCGATGACGACGCACAGCGCGTCGTCGCCGGTGGCGAGGTCGGCGGGGATCGTCACGGCGAGGCGCGAGCCGACCCTGCGGTCGGTGACGGCCTCGCGCAGGCCCGTCATCGCCTCGGCGAGCGGGACGAGTTCGGGCATGCCCGTCTGCCATGTCGAGGCCCTCACGACGGAGTCCGACCAGCCGACGACCGCGTATTGGGCGACGATCCGATCCGAGGCGGCGACCTGCGCCCCCGCGCCCTCCAGGAGCGTCTGCACCTCGAGGCCTCCCGCCTCCTCGGATCCGTGGGAGATGACGGGGCCCTCCGGCGTCATCTCCACGCTGAGCGGGCCTGAGGATCCGGAGGCCGGGGCCTCTCCGGTCGCGATCGAGGGGAGGATGTCGATGACGGAGAAGATCGGAAGAGCACACGTCTGAACTCCAGTCACCGCTCATTATC